>CAMVJN010000083.1 GCA_947167825.1 uncultured Selenomonadales bacterium
TGGCGCGTGGGCAAAGGTTACGTAAAGAAACTCGAAGCCCACGGCCTGCACACAATGGGCGATATTGCCCGCTGCTCCCTCGGCAAACGGGGCGAATACCACAGCGAAGCCCTGCTCTATAAGCTCTTCGGCGTGAACGCGGAACTGCTCATCGACCATGCCTGGGGCTGGGAGCCATGTCCGATGTCGGCGATCAAGAGCTACACGCCGTCATCTAACAGTCTCGGCTCCGGGCAGGTGCTGCAGCAGCCGTATTCCCATGAAAAGGGACGACTCATCGTCTGGGAGATGACCGACCTTCTCGTCCTCGACCTTGTGGCGAAAGGCCTGGTCACCGACCAGATGGTGCTGCATATCGGTTACGATATAGAAAATATTGAGAAGGGCTACACCGGCGGCATCCACGTTGATCACTATGGCCGGTCTGTCCCCAAGCCAGCACATGGCTCGGTAAATCTCGGAAAATACACCTCGTCCTCGAAGCTGATCCTCGCGGCGGTGGTCGATCTTTACGAGCGAATCACCGATGCGAATCTCTCCATCCGCCGCGTCACCGTTACGGCAAACCACGTCGTTGCCGAGAACAGTCTCCCGAAGCCAGAGGACAAAGCGGAGCAGCTTGACCTGTTCGCCGACTACGAGTCTGTGGAACATGAACGGGAGCAGGCTGAAAAAGAAGAGAAGAAGGAGAAAGCTCTCCAGCATGCCATGATCGCCATCAAGGAAAAATTCGGCAAGAACGCGATCCTCAAAGGGACGAACCTCGAACAGGGCGCAATGACTATCGAGCGCAATCAGCAAGTCGGAGGCCATCATGAATGACACTAACCGCTACGACGATATAATCAACCTCCCCCACCCCGAGCCGACCACTCGCCCGCGCATGGCAATGGAGAACCGCGCCGCCCAGTTCTCGCCCTTCGCGGCCTTGACGGGCTATGACGAAGCGACACGGGAAGAAGCGCGGCTTGTGGACATAAAACAAGAATTAAGCGAGGATATGAAAGATATGCTTGACGCGAAACTTGCCGTAATCGAGCAACACATCAAAGAGCAGCCGGAAATTTCCGTCACCTATTTCCAGCCGGACGAAAAGAAAACCGGAGGCCGCTATACGACGGTCTCCGGCAATGTGAAGAAACTGGATGGAGTAGAGCATGTTATAATCATGGCAGACGGTACGAAAATTCCTATCGGGGATGTGCGGCTGATAGGGGGAGACTTGTTCCGCTTGTTTGAGGATTGAGGGAGGCAACAACATGATCATTGAAGGTGCAGAGTCGTTCTTTTTCCAAGGAGACGGCAAAAAGGGCAGTGCTCTTTTGGTGCATGGCTTTACCGGGAACACCGCCGAACTTCTGCCCTTGGGGGAATATTTGAGAGACAAAGGATATACCGTGCTTGCGCCGAGGCTTCCTGGACATGGGACAAATGTAGAAAACCTTCTCCGCACAAACGCAGACGATTGGCTGGATGCTGTGCGGGACGGCTATGCCGTTCTGCGCGGCTTGTCTCGGGATGTTACGGTTATCGGCGCTTCTATGGGAGGAAGCCTCGCCCTTCTTCTGGCGGCGGAAAAACAGGTCAAGGGGGTAGTCACATTGGCGGCGCCTATTGTCATTGCGCCGGAGCGGGGAATATCTGCCCTTCCACCAAAGGAAATGCTGACACCTTCGGATTTTACACCAAAAACCAAACGCGACCTTGCGAATGTTCCCCCCGCCGCCAATTCGGTATATGACAGAACCCCTCTTCTTTCCGTTTACGAACTCCTTGACATCATAGAGCGTTCCAAAAAATGTCTGCCGCATATTTCTGTTCCGGCCTTGGTCATTCATGGGAGAGACGATACCACGGCGGCAGTTGAGAGCGCCCAGTATATTGTCGACCATATCGGTAGCCGCCGAAAGGAAATTGTCCTGCTTGAAGGAGCAGGGCATCTGCTTCCTTTGGTGGAAGGGCGGGAGGCCGTTTTTGAGAAAACAGCAGCTTTCCTGGACACCCTTTAATTATGGCTCGGAATAAGATGTCCATCACTTCCGTGGCGAGAAACGTAGGCCACTAATCAAGTATCGTCATGAATTGAAGTTTTCCCGATTTTGCCCTACAATGATGAGGGAAGGCGCGCATTCGAAGCGGACGGCGCGCGCAGCATTTGGAAAAGGAGAGGATTGTTTTGAAAAAAAAGAGCGGGTTTATCGCCTTGGTTGCCGCAATCCTATTCTCCCTTGGATTTATGGGGATAGGGCACGCGGCCGATGTGGGACAGGGGAAACGAATTCTGTTTGTCCCCCTTGATAATCGCCCCATCACGGACAAGGAAACTTGGGAAGTGGCTCAGAAACTGGGATATGAAATGACGGTCCCGCCGGAGGAGCTCCTGGGCAACGTGGACCGTCATGGCGATCCGGAGGGGCTCTGGGCATGGCTTCGAGCGAATGCGCCGGGCGCCAAGGCGGCTGTTGTCTCCACGGACGCCATGCTTTACGGGAGTCTTGTGGGCTCCCGCACCCATGAGCTGGATCAGGCGACGATCTTGGCGCGGGTGCAGCGTTTTCGGGAACTGAGCGAATCCTTTCCAAACCTTTCCGTTTACGGTTTCAGTACAGTGCTGCGCACCCTTTTGAGCAACACCCATTCTGGGCCCCGTATGGAACCGGAGGATTACCAGAAGAACGCCGTGAAAATCTACGAGTATTCCGCTCTGCGGGACAAGGTGGATATGGGGCAGGGAAAGAAACGGGACAAAAAGGCGATGGACCGCCTGCAAAAGGAGATTTCCCCTGCGGTCATGGAGTCTTGGGAAGCGCGGCACAAGCTCAATTACGACGCCAATGAAGCGCTGGTGGACCTCGCGCGGGAGGGAGTGTTTTCCTTCCTGTTCATCGGCGGCGATGACAGCGCACCCCTGTCCCAGACACACTACGAGATTCGCCGATTGAGAGAATACGGCAGTGATTTGGGAAAGACGCGATTCCAGGTGATTGCCGGATCGGATGAGCTGGCCATGGTCATGCTTTGCCGCGCCGTCAACGACGATATGGGAGATATGCCCTTCGTCTATGTCGCGTACAACGAAGGCGTGGGGAGCAAAACGATTCCCCATTACTCGTTTGAAGAAATCGGGATCGACGTCGACGCGACCATCGTGGCCGCCGGCGGCGTCAAGATCTCGGGTCCGGAGCGCGCGGAGCTGGTGCTTGCCGTCAACACGAACCCGGACGGCAAGACGAGGGAGGCGAGTGACGCCTCCAATACGATCCGCCCGAGAAGCGGCACGAAGCACTTCGTTTCGATGGTCAAGGATTTTGTGGAAAAAGGATATCCGGTAGGGGTTGGCGATATCGCTTTTTCCAACGGCGCGGACAACGCGATGATGGAACAGCTCCGAAAGGAAAACCTGCTGTTCAGGCTTCGCGCTTACGGCGGCTGGAACACGGCGACCAACACCATGGGCTTCCTGATTGGTACGGGGCTCCTGAACAAGTGGATGACGCCCCATGACGCGACGGAGCTCATGATGGCGCGGTACCTTGACGAGTGGGCGTATCAGGCCAACGTCCGTGGTCTTCTCCACGGCGCGCTGGCAGGTTTCCCCGGGGAGGGCACCGTGATGAAGCTCAACGGGAAATACGACGCGGCCGTGAAGCAGGGTACGGCGTGGATGGAGGAATTCGTGAAACAGAACATCCGGCTGCCGGAGCATCTCTCCCTGCGGCATCTCCGGGTGTCGTATCCCTGGAACCGGCTGTTTGAGTGCGATTGTCAATTCGAGCTGAAAGAAGGCGCGTAAACGATGATGAAACGAATCTATGCTAAGGTGATTCTCGGAACGCTGTTTTGCGTCCTGACCATGATTTCCTCCTGCGCAGATGCGGCCCGATATGACGCAGACGCGCCGGAGATCTTGTATTTCGGCAGATGGGAGGAGGACGAAGGCGTGCGCCGGTGCGGCCGGGGCGCGACGTATATCAGGGCGGGCTTTACCGGCGGAACCCTGAGGGCGGCCCTCGAAGGCGGGGCAATCCGGTGGCATGTGAGCATCGACGGCGGAACGCCCCGACGATTCTACACGACGGGGCGGGAAACGGTGCTGGCGGAAAACGTGCCTTCCGGCAAGCATCAGGTGCTTCTGGTGCGTGAAACGGAAGGACAGGCAGGCATCAGCACCTTTCGCGGCTTTTATCTGGATGACGGGGAGAGCCTGCTTCCCGGCGAAGGGGCAAAGAGTCGGCGGCTGGAATTCGTCGGGGATTCCATAAGTGCGGGAAGCGCCAACATGGGACGATACACAGGAAAGAATTTTTACGAGGTGGAAAACGGCGATATGGCCTATGGTCCTCAGCTGGCCCGGATGCTGGGCGCGGACTACAGCGTGGTGGCCAAGTCCGGTGAGGGCGTGTGCCATAACTACGCAGGTGGCTGGCCCGATGACGGGGTCCATACCGCGGACAGCTACCAATGGACCTTTTATCACAAGGAGAAAAGCCCCGACAACGCCAAATGGGATGCCGAGCGGTTCCCTGTAGACGCGGTGATGATACTCGTCGGGACCAATGATTTCTCCGACAACCAAAGAAAACCTGGAGAGGAATTTGAGGCGGGGTACGAGCGGCTTTTGAACGTAGTGCGGGAGATGAACCCCGAGGCCGAGATTATTTGCTTAGAGCCGCTCCCGGCGTCATGCGGCGCTATGACCCGTGGCCGGATTGAAAATCTGGTGGCACGTCGGATCGAGTCGGGAGACGACAGGCTGCATTTCATCCCCATGGGAAAAGGCAACGAAGCTCTCTCGGGGGAGGACTTTACCGATAATACGCACCCGACGGCAAAGGGCGCGGAAAAGCTGGCGCTTTACCTGAAGGACAAAGTGGCGGCGATACTCGACGCGAGAGGCACGGAGGAGGAAGCGGCGTAAAAACTGACGCAATGGCTCCCCAAGGAAATGACAACAACTTGTCGTGCTATAATACAGGTAGATGGCGTATTGTTTTGGGGGTATACGGGAGAAATCATTTCATGGACAACGCGAAGCAATTTACTTGGAAGCACTATATTTATCTTCTGATATGGTGGTTGAGCATGGGGTATGCTCTGGATAAGAACACCGTAATGCTCGGACTGCTGCTGGCGCCTGCGTTCTTCCTTATCACAACATATAAGCTCTTTGGGAAACTCATCATTTTCATGGTCGCTGTTTTTGTCTTGACAGCTATTTTCCCACCGCTTGCAGCGTTAATAGCCGGGGCATCGTTGATAATTTTCTTGTTGAAGATAAGGTTCCTATGGAACAACTGGAGAGCCTTGTTGGTTGGAATGTACGCTTACGGCGCCTATTTACTGGTCGTGCTGTTCAATAACTTTTTCTATAATCATGCGGTAATAAGGATTGCGGGAAAAATCATTGGTTTTTTCCAAGCAGGATCAGAGGCGGCGATTTTCCTGGTCGGGGAAAATGGCGTTGAGACCACGCATATCATGGTGCTCTATGGAACAAATGCTGCTCATATCGCCTCGTATGTGTTCCCACTTGTCTTGACTGTCATCTTTCATTTACTGCTCCGGTGGTTGTACGCTCACGGATATAGTACGGACAGAGCCTTCTACATCATGGGGTTGACGCCGCTTATAATGATGGCGTTTATCTTGCCGTTTATCAAGATTGATATTGATGGGCATGAGATTTTCCACGGCTCGCTTGCCGATGGCGTTAATGTTCTTGACGCATCGGATGCTGCTGATACCCGTGATGTCACCGACGCAGTGGATGCACTCAACACTTCGGACGCTGCTGACGCTGCGAATGGATTTGACGGGACGCTTTCTTTGAAGTCCGACGTCGAATTATCTCCAAAAGTAATTTCAACGCTGGAAGACCATTCGGCAGCATTTTCGCCAGCGGCAGAAGCATCTACGGCCTCATCCGCGGCGCGAGGCATACACGCGGCGGAGACGCAGTCGAGACAAGATGCTCCCATCAATGATGGTGTTATTTCTCCTGAAGAGACGGTGCAATATCTGAATTACATGCCAGTTGAAAAAAGATAGGCTATTGCTCGCATGGGCCGCAACCCACAGACGGGCAAACCGATCCAGATTCCCGCCGCAAAGCTCCCGGTCTTCAAGGCCAGCGCAGCGTTCAAGGAACTGGTCAATGAGAAAAAAGGAAAAAAGAAGTAGTAACGCAAAAAGCGCTCACCGAAAAAGGTGGGCGCTTTTAAATTGTATCTGCATCACTGTGGCGCGCTTCCTTCTCCCGCGCGAATGCCTCTTGAATCAGCTTGTTCAGGACTCCCTTTAATCCACCGTCATCCTTTCGCATCAGGCTTTTCACCCCGCGCAGATTGGAATTGCGGGACGTGCGGCGCAGCTCCTTCACCATGTGACGTTCCTCCAACAACCGTCCGATGTTCTCGTCAGTATATTGCAATCCGCTGCTGTGCATGACATACGCTTGTTTCCCGAGTGCCATCGCCGCCAATCCATAATCCTGCGTGATGACGATGTCCCCAGCATTGCAGAGATTAACCAGTGCGAAATCCACCGCATCCGCCCCCGCGCCGATTGTCTTCACTTCGCTGTACGTCGACTGAAGAATGTGATGCGTGTCGCAGAACAGGACAACCGGTACATGCTGCCGCCGCGCGATAGACTCTATTTGTTTTACGGCAGGACAGGCATCTGCATCTACCAGTATCTTCACGCTACATTGCCTCCGTTATTGCCCGTTATCCAGTGTCGCCACCGCCGCTTCCAGTGTTTTACCGATAGGCTCGCGGACGACCAGCTCCGCCCGCGCATCCGCCTTCGTCTCGGTCTTGTTGATGAGCACAAGATGGCGGCCTTGGAAATAGTTGATCAGCCCCGCCGCCGGATAGACCACCAGCGACGTGCCGCCGACAATCAGCGTGTCCGCCTCACTTATAGCCCGAACAGCGTTATCCACAATCTCGGAATCAAGGCTTTCCTCGTAAAGCACCACTCCCGGACGCACAATCCCGTCGCAGTCCTCGCAGACAGGGATGGGCTTGTTCTCGTCCCGCAGGACGTACTCCACGGGATACACCCTGCCGCATTCGACGCATGGCCAGCGAAGTATGGAGCCGTGCAGCTCATAGACGGTCTTTGAGCCCGCCATCTGGTGGAGCCCGTCGATGTTCTGCGTGACGACGGCTTTCAAAATGCCGCGCCGCTCCAGTTCCGCCAGCGCCTTGTGCCCCGCGTTGGGCCGGATATTGCGGAATATCCTATGCTCACGGTAGAACTC
>CAMVJN010000084.1 GCA_947167825.1 uncultured Selenomonadales bacterium
GCTTCATGCTTGTCAGCGTTTCCAGCACGATGCGCTTCTCGTCGATCCAGCCGTTTGCCGCCGCCGCCTTGACCATCGCGTACTCGCCGCTGACGTTGTAAACGGCGACGGGCTGCACCGTATGGTCGCGCACGACCCGCACCACATCGAGGTAGGCCAGCGCCGGTTTTACCATGATGATGTCCGCGCCCTCGGCAATGTCCAGCTCAACTTCTTTCATGGCCTCCCGCATATTCGCCGGGTCCATCTGGTAGCCCCGGCGGTCGCCAAACTGGGGCGCGGAGTCCGCCGCATCGCGGAACGGGCCGTAATAGCCCGAGGCGTACTTCACCGCGTAGCTCATAATCGCGACATTCGTCAGCCCCTTCGCGTCGAGTGCGTCGCGAATCGCCGCCACGCGTCCATCCATCATATCCGAAGGCGCCACGATATCCGCGCCCATCGCCGCTTGGCTCACCGCCACGTTCTGCAAAAGCGGCAGCGTTCCGTCATTGTCGACCTCCTGCCCGTTCAATCGCCCGCAATGGCCATGGGAAGTGTACTGGCAAAGGCAAACGTCGCCGACAATCACCAATTCCGGCACCGCCTTCTTGATGGCGGCTATCGCCCGCTGCACCGGACTCTTCATGTCCCAAGCCGACGAGCCGATCTCGTCCTTGTACTCGGGCAGCCCAAATACCTCCACCGAAGGAATCCCGAGAGCGGCAATCTCCTTCGCCGTCTCCACCGCCTTGTCCACCGACAAATGATAGCACCCCGGCATACTCGGAATCTCTTCCTTGATATTCTCCCCCGGCACCACGAAAATCGGGTAGACAAAATCTTTCACGGAAAGCGAAGTCTCCCGCACCATAGCGCGGATGTTCTCGGAACGGCGCAGACGCCGCGGACGAAGTTTCATAGTTGTCATTGTAAATCCCCCTCATATTTTTAATCTGTAATGCCCAACACTGTTTCTAACCATAAATAATTCAACAAGCGCAATAAAAAATCCTGCCAACGCTGGCAGGATTTCAGACTTATCTCAGACCAAATTTTTAATCACTTGTTTATGTGCATTTATAAAACACGTGCCCCTTCTTCGACGTCTTGAACTTGTAGCGGTCCGGGAACGCCTCGATGAGCTGCGGGAGCTTGTGGAAGCCGTAAGTTCGCACGTCGAAATCCGGGCGGGCGCGCTTGATGTAGCTTCCTGCCGCGCCGATGTTGACGTAGCCCTCGACGTCCTGATATTTGTCCCACGCGAGCCTGAGCAGCGCGTGAACTTTCTTCATCGCGTTCTTTCCGGGCTGACGCAGTTTTTCTTCTCCGGCTTTCTGCGTCGTTTTCTGGCCGCCGCCTTTGGCGGATTCCTCTTGCGACGCTGCCTTTTTCTCGGCGCGGCTTTCATCTTCTTTTTCGGCGCCGCCCTCGTCCGGCTCATTGCCGAGGTTTTCCAAGTAAATGAAATCGTCGCAGCTGTTGCGGAAGGATTCGGGAGTTTTCAGCTCGCCGACGCCGATCACATAGACACCGGATTCGTGGAGATCGAGAGCCAGCGGCGTGTAGTCGCTGTCGCTGGCGACGATGACGAAGGCGTCGTAAATGCCCCGATAGAGAAGGTGCATCGCATCGATGACGAGAGCGATATCCGTGGCGTTCTTGCCCGTCACATAGTCGAACTGCTGCTCCGCCTTGATGGCGAGACGCTTCAGCTCCGGCTCCCAGTTCTTCAGCGTGTCCTTCTTCCAGTTGCCGTAGGCGCGCTTGACGATGATGCGCCCGTGCAGGGAGACTTCCTCGATCACCGCTTCGAGCTTCGAGAGCTGGGTGTTGTCCGCGTCCACCAGCAGCACCATCTTTTGCAGGTTCATTTTGGTGCTCCTATTCCGCCGCGAGCCGCGCCACCGTCCTCGCCAAGGCGTCGATGGTGTATTCGTCGGGCATGGCCGCGACCTCGATTCCAAGCTCCTTGCAGGTTCCCGCCGTGACGGGACCGATGGCGACAACCTTCGTCTTCGTCAGAAGAGAAGCGTCGCCGATAATCTTCACAAGATTCCTGACCGTCGATCCGCTGGCAAAGGTCGCGAAGTCGATCTCGCCCGCCGCCAGCATCTTTTTTACCTCGGCGGGGTCGACCTCCGCCGCTTTCGTCTCATAAACCGGCGTCACGTCGACAATCGCGCCGTATTCGCGCAGGCTTTCCGGCAGGATTTCCCGCGCCTCCTGCGCGCGGGGAATCAGTACGCGCTCTCCCGGCGCCAATTCGTTTTTCAGCGCCTCGATGACGCCCTCGGCACGGTATTCCTTCGGCACGATGTCCGCGAGGATTCCGTAGTTTTTCAGCCGTTCCGCCGTCGCCTTTCCTATCGCGGCGAAATGCGCCTTCGTCAAATCGCGGGCGTCCTTGTTCGCGGCGAAAAGCCGGCCAAAGAATCGGTCGACGCCGTTGACGCTGGTAAAAATCAGCCAGTCATAGGAAGCGATCAGGCTGATGGCCGCGTCCACCGCCTCGTAGTTGTCCGCCGGGTCGTCGATGCGGATCGCGGGCAGCTCGATGACCCGAGCCCCCATCGCTTCGAGTTTTTCCGTCATTTTGGATGCCTGCGGGCGCGAGCGCGTGACCAATACGGTCTTTCCAAACAACGGCCGGTTATCCAATGCGTCGAACCACGCAAGCTCCTTCCGCAGCTTCACCACGTCGCCGACGATGAAAATCGCGGGGGGCTTGATGCCGTTGCGCTTCACATCGTCCGCCGCGCTGCCCAGCGTCGTGACCAGTGTCCGCTGCTCGGGCTTCGTGCCCCAACGGATGACCGCCGCGGGCGTATCCGCCGCACGTCCGTTGTCGACCAGCTGCTTCGTGATATACGGAAGATTCTCGACTCCCATCAAAAACACGAGGGTGTCCGTCGCCGTCGCAAGCTTGTTCCAACGCATCGAGGACTCGACCTTCGTGGGGTCCTCATGGCCCGTCACCACGGCGAACGAAGTCGCCACAGCGCGATGGGTGACCGGAATGCCCGCATAGGCAGGCACGGAAATCGCGCTCGTCACCCCCGGAACGATCTCAAAAGGCACGCCCTGCTCTTTCAGCAGCAGCGCTTCCTCTCCGCCGCGCCCGAAGACGAATGGGTCTCCGCCCTTCAGGCGCACGACGCACTTTCCTTCCTTCGCTTTGTCGGCCAGCAACCGGTTGATGTCGCCCTGCTTCATCGTATGGTTCGCGGACGCCTTGCCGACGTAAATCATTTCCGCGTCATTCTTCGCCCAGCGCAGGATACGGTCGTCGGCGAGGCGGTCATAGACCACGACGTCGGCTTTCTTCAAGCATTCAACGGCCTTCAATGTAATCAGCTGATAATCTCCCGGTCCCGCGCCTACAAGAAATACCATTCCCGGCATATTGTTTCACTCTCCACCCAATAATCCTAATTCCTTCAATATTTCCGCGCCGCCCTCGCCGAGCAGCTTCTCGGCGAGATTCTCGCCGAGCCTCGCGGCGTCCTTGCGGGTTCCTTTCACATTGCCGCGGTAGAAACACTGCCCGTCCAACGAAGCGATGACCGCCTCGACATTGAGGCCGTCCCCCTCCGCAGTCGCATAGACGCCCACCGGCACCTGGCAGCCGCCCTCGACCCGGGCGAGGAAGGAACGCTCCGCTTCGGTGCAGCAAATCGTGTCGTCGTCGCGCAAGAACGCAAGCATATCCCGCGTCTCTTTGTCGTCCGCCCGCGTCTCGATGGCCAGCGCCCCCTGACCGACCGCGGGCAGCACCATATCCCTCGGCAGCACCTGCCGGATGCGGTCGGCGAAGCCGAGACGCTTCAGCCCTGCGACGGCCAGCACGATCGCGTCGTACTCGCCCTCGTCCAGCTTTCGGAGCCGCGTATTGACATTGCCTCGAAGATCGAGCATTTCAAGGTCGGGCCGCGCACAAAGAAGCTGCGCCCGACGGCGAAGGCTCGATGTTCCGACCCGCGCCCCTTTGGGAAGTTCCTCAAACGACGAAAAGCGGTTCGACACGAGGGCATCCCCCGGATCAAGCCGCTTCGTAACCGCCGCTATAACGAGGCCGTCCGGCACCTTGGCCGGCATGTCCTTCAGACTGTGCACGGCGAGATCGATGTCGCCGGACAGCATTTCCTCCTCCAGTTCCTTCGTGAAAAGGCCCTTGCCGCCGATCTTCGCCAGCGGCACGTCGAGAATCCGGTCCCCCTTTGTCGTCACACGCTTCTGCGTGACGGAAAGCCCCGGATATTCCTCGCGAAGCCGCTGCCCTATATAATCGGCCTGCCAAAGCGCCAGCTTACTCCCCCGCGTACCGATGATGATTTGATGCTTCACCGAGTGTTTCCGCCTCTCCTAAGTAATCAAGCTTGAAAAGACGCTTCATCGCGTCCACATAAAAAGCCTCGCGCTCCGTGCCCGCCGCCGCGCTGATGGTCATCATCGGGAAGCGCAAAAGCTTCCTGACGATCATCTTGGTCATCTGGTCGAGCACCTTCTGCTCCGTCTCGTCCAGCTCCGGCAGCTTGCTCACCGCGCGGCGCACCTCGCGGCGGCGGATCTTGTCCGCGCGCTGGGAAAGCCGCGCCATCAACGGCTGGAACGACAGATATTGGAACTTGTCGAGGATCGATACGACCTCCTCCTCGACAATGGCCTCCGCCTGATGCGCCTCTTTCTGCCGTTCCTCGCGGTGCTCATCGACCACTTCTTCGAGATCGTCGATATTGTAGACCGTGACGCCGTCAATCTCGCCCACGTCGGGATCGACGTCCCGAGGCACGGCAATATCGAAAAACAACAACGAGCGGCCTGCGCGCTTCTTCATCGCGCGCCGCGCCTCTTTCGGATGCACGACGTAATGGGGCGCGCCCGTGGAGGTCACGACGATGCCGATGTCCTCCGCCTGCTCCAGCGCCACATCGAAATCCACGGCCTTGCCGCCGTATTTCGAGGCCAGCTCCTCCGCCTTGTCCCGATGATGGTTTGCGACGTAAATCTTTTTCACGCCGCGTCCCAGAAGGTTTTCTATCGTCAATTCCGCCATGCGGCCCGCGCCGTAAATCAATGCGCTGGTTGAATCGAGGCTGCCGCCGAAAATTTCCCGAGCCAGTTCCACAGCCGCGTAGCTGACCGAAACCGCGCTGAACGCGATCCGCGTCTCGGTGCGTACACGCTTTCCGGTCGTGATAGCGCGATGGAACAAGGTGTTGAGTACCGTCGAGGTCGTTCCTGCGTCATGGGCCATCGCGTAGGCGTCTTTGACCTGGGAAAGGATCTGCCCCTCGCCGATGACCAGCGAATCGAGACTCGACGCCACGCGAAACAGATGGCGGATGGCGTCCTCATGGACGAAACAATAAAGATACGGCTCCATGCTTTCATCGATACCCGTCAGCTCCGCCCAAAAATCCTTCAGAGCTTCCGTACCGCCCTCGGCGTCCTCCGCCACTGCGTATATCTCGCTTCGGTTACAGGTGGACAGTACCACCGCCTCACTAACCGTCTCATATCCCGCCAACGTAATCAGCCCGCCGCGCACGCGCTCCTTCGGAATGGAAAACCGCTCGCGTATTTCCACGGGCGCTGTCTTATGATTCAGCCCTACTGCAATCAACTGCATTTCTGACCAGTTCCTCTGCTTTCTCCAACTTTCCTTCGCGCACCAGCGCCATGACGTCCTCGGACAACGCCGTGCGCCAAAAATCGCGCCGTGCCTCACTGGACGAAAGACGTTCCTTGATCTCTTCCCTTACCGGCATCAACCGCTCCAGCCACGGCGCGTAATGATCAGCCAACGATTCCAGATCTCTGCGCAGCTGCCGCGAAAGCTCCGGACACGCGCCGCCCGTCGACACGGTGAACAGCAAATCGCCGCGCCGTACGCTGGCGGGCACAGTGAAATCGCTGAGCTCCAGCGGCGGCGCAGCCATATTGACAAGCGCGCCCATGGATTTCGCTGCCCACGCCGCCCGACGGTT
This sequence comes from uncultured Selenomonadales bacterium, assembly GCA_947167825.1. Lineage (GTDB taxonomy): Bacteria > Bacillota > Negativicutes > Selenomonadales > Selenomonadaceae > RUG12372. Next base: position 5,970 of record CAMVJN010000084.1, read on the forward strand.
CACATCGGGATCATCCGTCGCGCATATGACAATCGAGGCGCCGCGAAGCATGGAAGCGGCAAACGGCTCTTTATGCCATTTAATCTGCCCTTCCACGACAAGATTAACAATTTCATCGACGGCTTCCGGCGCAATCACGCGCACCTTCACCCCCGCATCGAGGAGTCCTTCTACACGGTGCAACGCCACAGGTCCGCCGCCGATGACGACGGCTTCCCGACCGGTCAGCCAAAGCAATGCCGGATACGAACTTCTTTCCTTCATCATTTTTCAGGCGTCCTTCGCGCTAAAATGGTCGAAAGATAATTGACGGGCTGATCCTTCCGCGCACGGATATCGTCGATGCGCTCCTCGTCCGGAAGGCCGCAGCGGCTGACCATCACAGCATGGTCAAGCATGTTGTTTTTCTCCAGTATCGCCGCCACTTCCGGGAAATTCTTGTAGACCTTCATCAAGACGACATTGTCCGAAACCGCAAGTGTCTTCTCAATCTTGTCAACGCCCGCCGTCGCGGGGATCACTGACAGTACGTCGTCGCCTTCGACAATCGGCCAGCCGAGGTGGCTGCCCATCGCGACAAACGCGGGGATTCCCGGAATCGTCTCGATATTGATATCCTCTTTTTCCAAAAGCCGGAACACATAAATATAGGTACTGAAAAACATCGCGTCGCCCAATGTCAGGAACGCCACGTTTTTTCCTTCCGCAAGAAAGCCGAGGATCTCTTCCTTGTTTTTCTTCCATGCGGCATCGTCGGCCGCAAACCCCTTGACCATCGGGAACACCTGATAAACGATGCGCACATTCTCTTTCAGATACGGGCGCGCAATATCAAGGGCGACGCTGCCGTCCTTCTTCTCCGTCTTCGGAGCGATGATAATATCTACTTTCTGTATCGCCTTGACCGCCTTCATCGTCAAAAGCTCGGGATCCCCCGGCCCGACGCCGATCCCGTAAAACGTGCCTTTCATCTATATATGCTCCTCCCCAATGCGGAAACATCATAAAGGAATCACTGATCAAGTCAAGCCGTGCCCCGGCAGGGACACAGCAGGAATTATTCAGCAGCTCCTAAAATCCTGAACATTTCCAACGATTGCTCATAAACAATCCTATACCGAACCGCAGGAAATGTCAATCTCAACACCGCAAAG
>CAMVJN010000085.1 GCA_947167825.1 uncultured Selenomonadales bacterium
AGGATGACCATCTGCATGACCGCCGAGGCGGAAAGCAGCGTCCGCAGCACGGGAACCTTCAGCAATGCAAAGGGGCTTGGCGCGGGCGCTTTCTCTGCGTCCTTTTTCCGGGACGGGTCCGGCGGCTCTTTGATGACGAAAATGAAAATGATGCAGTTCAGCATCAGAGCGGCGGAAGCCACGAAAAACGAGGCGCGCATGCCGAAGGCCTCCGCCAGCACGCCGCCCAGGAGCGGCCCGATAACGCCGCCGGCGGTCATCGCGCTCTGCATGACGCCGAGGCAGACCCCCAGCTTTTCCGGCGGCGCGTACATCGTCATGATCGCGAGATCCATCGGCCAAAGCCCTGCAGCGAAGCCTTGGAATATTCGCATCCCGACCAGCTCCAACGGCGACGAGACGACGCCGCCGAGGAAATAGCTGACGGACAGCAAGAGGCTCGCTCGTATCGCCATCATCCGCTTGCCATGGGTGTCCGCCATGTGCCCCCAGATCGGCCCCATGATTGCGCTGACCACGAAGCTGGCCGAGAACACGGCGCCTGACCAAAGATTGACGCTCTCCATCGGGACGCCCAGCTCATGGGTCAGGTACATCGGCAAAAAGGGAATCAGCATCGTATAGCTTGCCGCCATAAAAATGACGTTGCCTGTCAAAACGGCGAGCACGACTTTCCAGCCCACTGCGTTTTCACTTCTTTCAAAAATTTTCTGGTTCGATGGTTTCCTTATTATAGTGCATATTTTATAAAATGAAAAGGCACGAACGATTGTCGCGGCGGCAGAAAATCATTATAATATGATATGACTGAAATTTATCAAAGGGAGACGAAACATTTTGGAACTTTCTGCGGCGCATATCGGATTCATGCTGGCGACGGTGGCGCTGGTATTGGGCGGCGGCATTTACGCGGCGCGCTCTGTGAAGTCGGCGGAGGGATACAGTCTCGGCGGGCGCGCGGCGGGGGCGCCGATGGTCGCGGGCACGATCGCCGGTACGGTCATCGGCGGCGGCGCTACCGTGGGGACGGCGCAGCTCGCGTTTTCCGTCGGGCTTTCGGCATGGTGGTTCACGCTGGGGTCCGGCATCGCGTTTGTCATCATGGGGCTTTTTTACGCGAAGCGGCTCCGGGCGTCCGGCCTTACGACGATTCCCGAGATGCTGGTGACAAATTACGGCGCGAAGGCGGGCGTGATTGCCAGCGTCGTGGCTTCTTTGGGCATTTTTTTCAGCGCGGTGGCCAGCGCGCTGCCCGGCGTCGGCATCCTGTCGGCGGTGCTGGGGATTTCCCCGCTCGCGGCGGCGGGGGCGCTGCTGGTGCTGGTGGCGCTTTATGTCTTTTTCGGCGGCATGAAGAGCGCGGGTCTTGGCGGCATCCTGAAAATGGCGGTGATCTGGACGAGCCTGATGGCGGCGGGCTTCCTCGCGTACAAGGCGCTGCCGCAGGGCGCGGCGTTTTCGGCGGCGTTCCCCGGCGACGGCTGGCTGAGCCTTTTCGGGGGCGGCGTGGGAAGCGCCGCCGCGCACCTCGCGTCGATGGTGGTGGGCATTCTCTGCACCCAGACCTATGTGCAGGCGATTTTTTCCGCGAAAAGCCCGGAGGTCGCGGCCGTCGGCGCGTTCACGGCGGCGCTGATCGTGATTCCCGTGGGGCTTCCCTGCGTGGCTGTCGGGCTTTATATGCGCGCCTTTGAGCCGGACGTTTTTCCGCTGCTCGTGCTGCCGACGTACCTAGCGGGGCATCTTTCCCCTTGGCTGGGGGGCGTCGCCATGGGCGGCGTGATGCTTTCCATCGTCGGCTCCCTCGGCGGCCTGTCCCTCGGCATCGGCACGATGCTGGCGAATGACATTCTCGCCCCGATGCTTTCCGTCACCGATGAAAGGAAAAAGCTTCGGCTCGTGCGCCTCGTGGTGCTCGGCGTTGTCGTGTGCGCCTGCGCTTACGCCATTGCGAACCCGAAGGCGCAAGTGCTGATCCTGAATTATCTTTCCATGGCGCTTCGGAGCGCGGGCATTTTCCTGCCGCTGACGCTGGCGGTGTTCCGCCCGAAATCCGTGGCCCCGCGCTGGGCGCTCCTGTCCATGGCACTTTCCACCGCCGTGGCGGTGCTGTTTTCGACCGTCTTTCCCGCGCCCGTCCATCCGCTGTTCCTCGGCCTCGCCGTCAGCGCGGCGCTGCTCGCGCCGGGGCTGATTACAGCGCGAAAAGTGGAATAACCTTAACGGTCTGTATATAGAAAAAGAAACAAAAAACGTGCGCTTGACGTGAAAATACCGTCAGGCGCACGTTTTGTTTATGGATTTCGTATTATGGAGAAAAGCGAAAAAATGTTTCACGTGAAACAAACGAACATAACATGAAAAAAAGATGGATGCTAGTGCGAAGACGGCTTCACTTCCATTTTTTCAGTCGTTCGGATGCTATATCATATACTTTGGAACCGGACCTCACGCCGACGACAATAATTTCCATACCGCATTCCGTGCGATGCAGGATATAAACAATACGAATGCCCAGACGGCGGAGCTTGATCTTCAGGCACCCGGCAAGCTCGCTTCCTTTTTTGTTTCCCAGCGGTTTTCCGTATCCGCCTTCATTGTACGGCAGAGGATTTTGGCTAACCTTCTTTATGGAGCGGAAAACCTCCACACGTTGGCTTCCGTCAAGCGAACGCAAATCCTCCTTAGCTTCATCGCTCAAGATGATTTTCTAATGCGGCTCGCTCATTCGATTTCCACGTCCTCCCATCCTTCCAAATCCTTTTCGGTCACGCCGAATTCGGTAAGAACGTCTTCAAAAGATGTTCCTTTGCCGCGAGGTTTGGAAAGACGTTCAGCCGCGATATGCTCGACACGTAAATCTTCGAGCAAATCCATTGTTCTCTCGTAGTCTTCGGCCGTCTGGACGACAAAAGCGGGACGGTCGTTATCAACGATAACTCTGCTTCCGTTCTTTTGAATATCGGCAAAGATTTTTCCGGCCGCTTCGCCAAAAGCGGTGATGGGAAGAGCATCTTCCATCATAACGGATTGCATGATGAATCCCTCCTTACTAATTATTGTATCGCAAAAGGCGGGGCAAAACAACACTTGCTGCAAATACATTTCGAAAGCGAAAAAATGTTTCACGTGAAACAAACGAACATAACCTGAAAATAAAATGAAAAACAAAAAACGCCTGGCCCGATGTGGGATAGGCATTTTTTGTGTGTGCGGTTTATGGTTTTTTTTCGCGTGCGCGTTGCTGCGTTTACACAGATATATACCATTTTTGTGCTGTTCATTCAGCCCAATCTTCCACGCGCAAGCCGGGAATACGGCAAAATTCTTTTGTATTATGCGTTACGACAACTAGATTTCTGGCGACGCCTTGAGCGCCTATCATCGCGTCATAGACCCCAATCGGAGTACCGCGGGATGCAAGCTCTGCCCGCAGCTTACCAAAATAAATAGCGTCCATTTCGTCAAACGGAATAATCTCGTAATTCGCAAGAAAAGCTTGAAAAATTTGTCTTGTACGCTCTCCCCAGCGACTCTTGGCCGCGCCATATTCCAGTTCGCCCACAGTAACGGAAGAAACAAAAATCGATTTCTGCTCTTCGAGAAGTCTTTGACCTAATGAAGGGAATGTCCCTTTCATTGCGTAGATGCAAATATTTGTATCCATCAAAAACATCCCATGGCCTCTCTTTCAGACAGATCGGTCAGCATCGGCTGTTCTCTCTCGAATGGAGTGTCTTTATCCATTTGTCCAAGGCTCTGTTTTAACAAGGCTTGCGGATCGTCTTCCGGAATCAGATAATAGCAGTTTCCGTATTTTTTGATAATGAACTCGGTTTGATTTGTCTGCATCTCTTTGGGTATGCGTATCGCTTGGCTGTTTCCGCTCTGAAAAACTTTTGCCTTCAACATTTTGATCGCCTCACATTCAGTATATACTTAAAGTATATACTGCGAAAAAGAATCTGTCAAATATCACGTTGTGGGGGCAAGCATTCTTTGTTGGCTCGGTTTATGGTTTTCGTTCCCGTGCGCGTTGCTGCGCATACTCAAAGGAAATTTGGTTTTGGATTCGTTCCTTGGCGTCCTCGGAGAGTGTCTGGTATTTCAGCAACAAAATTTCCGCGTCCGCATCAAAGCCTTTTTGTTTCAAACGTGCTTGTTCTTCGGTGCAGCCGAGGATGTAGTCCGTGGAAACGCGAAGCGCATTGGCAATCAGGACGAGCGTTTCAAAATCCGGCTCGCGGGCGCTAGCTTCATATTTTGCGAGCGCGGAATATTGAATTTTTATCTGCTTTGCAAAATCGTCCCGCGTAATACCAAGGCGTTCACGCGCCGAACGCAACCTTGCCCCAAAATCCAAAATGCTCCCCTCCTTGCATAGAAGCATTATAACCTAGCGGCATAAAGCAGAGAGAGATAGACAAAACGGGGAAATATATGTTGACTTTAGACATAATGTCTAATAAAATATTGCTATCCAATGGGCTATGAATTAACCTGCTTGTTTCTGCTTTGGACATTTTGGGGAATTTCACGGAGGCACGTTATGAATTACGACGAGCGATATATATTGATGTGTGAATCTATAGAAAAGGCACTGCAAGAAGGCAAGCGTGATTTTATCATCTACCCGTTCGGCATGAATGGCATGCTGGCGAAGACTATCTTGAATGAACGGTATTCCATACAGGAAAAATATATCCTGGACAACAACCTCTGCCAGTTTCGCCCCGATATAAAGCGCGCATCAGAACTTGAAACGTTGGACATAAAAAACTGCATACTGCTTTTGACGATTGAAAATCCCAAATTTTATGACGAAGTATTGGCAGCCGTCAAACCGTATTTCCCCGTTAAAAATATTTTGGAAGTGTTTTCAAAAGAGCATGTAGAGAATTTTGCCGCAGAACACGCTTTCCCAAAGCCGCCAACACCACCAATGACAAAAGTCGGAAAGTACTCTTATGGACCGCTGACCTCCAATGTATATGTGAAAGAAGTCGGCGCGTTCTGTTCGTTCGCCTTTGGAACCGCTGTCGTAACAAACCACACACGCTACTGCATCACCACGCATCCTATGACATATGTGGGAACGGGAATAGATACATTATACACTCCACCCATAACGTATGATATGCAGAAAGATGCTATGTGGTATTTTCCGGGCATTACACCTAAAGGAAGTAGCCATAAATATCGACGAATCACCATAGGCAATGACGTATGGCTTGGTCACAATGTGATTGTCACAAACTACGCGAATATCGGGGACGGAGTGATTGCGGGGGCGGGCGCGGTCATCACGAAGGATGTGCCGGATTACGCCATTGTCGCCGGCGTTCCTGCACGTATCATCGGTTACCGCTTCACGCCGGAACAAATCAAATCTTTGAAGCAAATTGCGTGGTGGGATTGGAGCGACGACAAGATACGACAAAATTATGACGATTTCTTTCTGTCGGCGGATGAATTTATCCATAAGCATCTTTGACCGGCGCCAGCCGCCACGGGCGGCGCTTCCGACGAGCTTTTCTGTCCGGAGGAGGAAATCGTGACCGGAAGCTGAGGATATGCAAAAGGCCGCTTGAATTTGTCGAGCGGCCTTTTGCATATTCCCCTTGTATTTCCCGCCGCAAGTGGGTAAACTATCCATAGGGAGATGATGCCATGCGGACGGAAGCCGCAGAAGACAAATGTTGATGCACGATTTTTTCTGCACGAATCCCGACGATATGCACTATGCGCCGCTCCGCGAGCGGGCGAGATACTTTAAAGAGGACGAGAAGGAGGTTTTATCTATGTCGAGCGTAATAGATGAAATTCGACAGGAAGGGCGCGAGGAAGCACGAGAAGAATTTGCTGTGCGCTTGCTGAAAATGGGGAAACTTTCAATGGAGGAAATTTCCCATGCCGCAAGTTTGCCCTTGGAGGCAATTCAACGACTTGCGAACGCAAATCAACAATATGCGTAATTCTTGTGACATGGACGAGCTTTTCTATCCGGGGGAGGAAATCGTGACCGGACGCTGAACCGATAAACAGAAAATGTGCGTTTGCTTCTAGTGATCCGGCAGACGCACATTTTTTATTGCGCGATCCGTACGGGAATACATTTCTCCTTTTTTTGCCACGCTTCCGCAAGGGAGGCGTGATTTTTATTTTCCGTCAGTTTCTTCTTGTCGCTGTAGCAACGATGGCAGAAGAACAGCGCGACGACGGCGATGTAGACGAGGAACAGTCCGAAGAGCCGCGCGCAGTCCCAAAAGCCCGCGCCTCTCGCCACGAAGTCCCGCACGAGATGGAAATTCTCCGTTGCCGCCGAAAATAGTCGAATATAGACACTAATATCTAATAATGCTATAATATAATGTCGAACGAGTCAGGTGGAATGACAATAGGAGGCTACGAATCTTATGACGAACGGGAAGAAAAAGTTTTTGGGCGCGGTGCTGTCGGCGATGCTGGCGGCGGGAGTTCTTGCGGGGTGCGGCGGGCAACAGGCGCAGCAGGGCGCGCCCGCGACGCCGGTCAAGGCGATGAAAGTTTTGAAGCAGGATACGCCGCTGACCTCGGAATACGCGGGGCAGGTGCGGGGCCGGGACGAGGTCCGGATTTTGCCTCGGGTTTCCGGCGCGATCGTGGAGAAGTATGTGCATGGCGGCCAGTTCGTCAACGAGGGGCAGCCCCTTTACCGCATCGACCCGCGCCAGTATGAGGCGGCTGTGCTTTCCGCGCAGGCCACTCTCGCCCAGTCACAAGCCACGCTGGACAACGCGAAAATCGACTTGCAGCGCGACGAGGAGCTTCTCGCTTCGGCGGCGATTTCCGAACAGACGGTGACGACCCAACGGGCGCGGGTCAACGAGTACGAGGCGGTGGTGGCGGCGAATGCCGCGCTGCTTCAGCGGGCGCAGGACAATCTCGACGATACCGTGGTCTACGCGCCGATGTATGGGCGGCTCGACGTCAACGACGTGGCGGTGGGCACTTACGC
>CAMVJN010000086.1 GCA_947167825.1 uncultured Selenomonadales bacterium
CCAGCCCGAACATCAGCCCCGGACGCGCGGGCGCGCACCGATGGAGAAGCCGCAGTGTCAGCGGCATCGTCAGATTGAACGCGAACGCCAGCAACAATGCAAATATCAGCCCTTCGCCCTGCAACGCAAAAAAGCCCAGCAGGAAAACCGCCAGAATCGTCTTCCGATAGCCGACGCGATCGCAAAGGATGCCGCCCGTCGCCTTGCCCAGCGCGAAGACGCAGGGGAAGAGCAGGGTTGGCGCGCCCGACGTGCCGCCCCCGCCGAAGCCGCGCAATATGACGCAAAGGAGCAGCGCCGCCCCGCAACCGAGAAGCGCAATGGTCGGCGCGGATTTTTCCTCCTGCGGCGCGAAACTCCCGGCCCCAAAAACGACGCCGCGTTTCGCGACGAAGACGGCCGCCGCGAGATACAGAACGAAAAAAATCCACGCGGGGCAAAGCTGTCCCAAGCCAAGGCCCAGCCCCACCGCGCCGCTTGAAACAAAAACGCCCGGCGCGGCGAAATTTTCATACCGCCTGAGCACAAGCCCGCCCGCCGCCGCGTGAAAGACGCAGTTCCCTACGCCGAGGCACGCCGCCCGAAGGCCAACGGGAAACGAAGGCGCAAGGCCGACGGCGAGGAACGCGGCGGCAACAAAAAGGGCGGGCAAAACCGTGCGCGGCTGTTTGTCGAAAATCCAGCCCGCGCACCATTGCCCGCCGAACGCTATCAAATTGTAAAGCCCGAAATAATACACAATCGGCTCATAGTACGGCTCGCTGACCGCGTAAGCCGCCAACGCCGCGCCCGAGACGCCGTCCACGGAAAAATGCGCGAGCGTCAGCGCAAGGAGCAAGCCCGCCTGCTCTTGTCGGCTCATTCGGCAACTTTCCCGTTGTCCTTGGATACGCGGACCTCGCAGTCGTCCCCGCTCCGCTCCGCGGCGATGTAGTACACCAGCCTTTGCGTGTACGTCTCGCGGCTCTGCTTTTCGCCGAAGTTCGTCATTTCCCGCTTATAGATGATAAAATCAATGTCCATCCGATACGTTTTTGCGTCCCCGTCACGGAGCGCCGACAGGAGGAAGTGCACGCCCGCCGATCCGGGGCCGTACCCCTCGTAAACCTCGCCGCCCGCGTCCACGATCTCTTCCTGCCCCCGCTCGTGGATCGTGAAATGATACTGTCCCCGATTCGGCATTTCCACGGAAAGCATGATCTGCGGGCAGTCGTCCGCCATGCCGAGATACGCGACCTCCGCCGTCGCCTGCGGCTGCCCCTCCGGTACGGGTATTTCCACGCCGGGACGCGGCGGGCGCCGGTACGGCTCGCCGGGAAACGCGACGTCGGCGAACGCGGTGGACGCGCCGCAAAAAGACAGCATGAGAGCAAGAGCCAAGATCCGCTTTTTCATCGTGTGATTCCTCCTTCGGCAAACATCTCCGAGATTTTTTTCCTCACCGTTTCCACCGTAATCGACGCGAGGCAATCAATCCCTTTCGGGCAGGCCCGTTTCCAGCACCAGCGGCAAGAGCGCGAGACCTCGATGGCATTCTGCGGCTGCCCGTAGGGGCCGTTCCGGTTCGCGTCGGTGGGCCCCATCAGCATGACAGTCGGCACGGACAGCCCCGCCGCCAGATGCACCGGTCCCGTGTCGCCGCCAAGGACGAATTTCGCGCCGCGCAAGACGGCGGCAAGCTGCTTCAGGAACGTCTTCCCGATCAGTTCCACCGGCGGGATCTCCGTCTGCGCCAAAATGTCGGCGGCAATCCCCTCGTCCACCGCGCCGCCGCCCACCAGCACGGGAATGATTTTCCTGTCGTAAAGCCAATCCGAAAGCGCGGCATAATATTTGGCGGGCCACCGCTTGTTCGGCCAGTTCGCGCCGACGGCGAACACCGCGTAATCCGCGCCCTCCGGCACGCCGCCCCTCGCAAGCAGTTCCTTTGCGATTGTCTCGTCCTTCTCCGACACGACCAAAGGGAATTTGACTTCATCGACGCGGCAGCCGATGGCCCGCGCCACGTCGAGATACCGCTCGACGATATGACCGTTCGCGTTCGGCCCGCAGACCGGCTCGCAGACCTTGTCGCTCATCTCCCGCATATTGCAGGTGCCGAGCCGACGCGGCGCGCCGGAAAAATAAGCGATCGCCGCCGATTTCCCGAGTCCCTGCAAATCCAGCGCAATGCCGAAATGGCCGTCGCGCAGCTTTTTCCGGAACGGCTTGAAGTTTTTCAGGAAGCCGCCGAAGGATTTGAATTTCTTTTTCTCAAAAAGCAAAATCTCGTCGATATACGGATTATCGACGAGAAGCTCCCGCGCCGGCGGCTCCACCGCCCATGTCAACCGTGCCTGGGGAAACGTCTCCTTGATCGCGTAAGACACGGGAAGCGCATGGATCACGTCGCCGATGGCGCTGAGCTTGACAATCAGGATGTTCATGCCCCGCTCGCCTTGATCCTTTCAATGACGCCCGTCGTCGAATGGCCTTCCACAAACGGGATGAACTCGACGCGGCCGCCGACCTCCTGCACGATCTTCGCCTCCGGCAGCGTGTCCAGGGTATAGTCGCCGCCCTTGACGTAAACATTGGGCCGAACCAGCCGGACCAGTTCCTCCGCCGTCGGCTCGTCGAAAATCGTCACGATATCCACTGCCCGAAGCGCGTCCAGCACCTCGGCGCGGTCGGCCTCGGAGACAATCGGGCGGCCTTCGCCCTTCAGCCGACGCACCGACGCGTCGCTGTTCAGCCCGACGACGAGAAAATCTCCCATGGCTTCCGCCGCCGTCAGATAACGGATATGACCCGCGTGCAGGATGTCGAAGCAGCCGTTCGTGAAAACGATGGTCCCGCCGTCGGCCCGTACCGTGTCGCAAGCTTCTTTTATATATTCTCCTGGAATAATCATCCTAAAATGCCTCCAATTGTTCTTCTGCCGCCGCCCGAAGCTCCTCCATACTGACCGTCGCAGTGCCCATTTTCCGCACCGCGATTCCCGACGCGACGTTCGCCAGCCGCGCCGCGTCCTCCGGCGACGCGCCCGCCGTAATCGCGAGGATGAACGCAGCGACGCAGGTGTCGCCCGCGCCGGACACGTCGAATACCTCGCTCTTGTCCACGACGGGGACGTCGACCGCACAACCGTTTTCCATGCACAGCGTCATGCCCTTTTCCCCGCGCGTCACCAAAACGCCTTTGGCCGAAAGCTCCGTGCGGAGCCTCTCCCCCGCCGCGCGAAGCGAAGCCTCGTCAGCCAGTTCCTCGCCCATGGCGCCCTCCAGCTCCGCGTCGTTCTGCTTCACATAATCGACGCCCACGAACCGGCGAATCGAATATCTGGAATCCACGATTGTCGGCACGCCGCGCTTTTTGCACGCCGCAATGACTTCAGCCGCCAACGCGTCGGAAACCACCGAACCGCCGTAATCGGACAATACCGCGCCGTCCGCGTTTCCCACAGCCGCCAGCGCGAAATCCCGCAGCCGCGTAAAAATCTTTTCCGAAAGCGGGGAACGATCTTCTTTGTCAATCCGTACGATCTGCTGGCTCACCGTCGCCCGGCCTCCGGCGATAACCCTGGTCTTCGCCGTCGTCGGACGCGACACGTCCGCGACGAGGCCGGAAACCTCCACGCCTTTGCCCGACAGCATTTCGCGCAAGCCTTTCGCCGCCTTATCTTCCCCGACGACGCCCACGGCAACGGCAACGCCGCCCAGCGTCGCCACATTATGGACGACGTTCGACGCCCCGCCGGGGACGACACGCTCATCCTGATGCTCGAGCACCAAAACCGGAGCCTCCCGCGAAATCCGCGAAATCTTCCCCGTCAGATACACATCGGCGATCATGTCGCCGAGAATCAGAATGCGCTTGCCGCGCATCGCATTCAATATATCGGAAAAACGATTTTCCATAACGTCTCCCATCACCACGGCGTAAATTCACACCTCACCTGCCAGGAATCACGTTTCGCCCGGTAGCGAAGGACAAGCTGCGCGCAGTGCAGATCATGGAACCAATAATAATCAATATCTCTTACCGTATTCGTCCCCAAATCCAGTCTCTGCCCGAATACCACACGATCGCGCGGCGTTACCGCCACGCTGACCCCGTAATCGAGATGACGGGCGTAATCGTCGGTATTGTAGGCGAACAGAGAATTGGCCTTGTTGTTCGTGGAATAGAAATATCCGGCATAGGCGGCGAACTTATCGCCGAAATCCTTGACCATCGTAGCGTTGTAACTAAATCCCTTGACTTCCGAATGATCGTAACTTTCCCTTGTAATACTGTAGCCTACGCCTGTATTCAAACGCCATGACGGACTGCCCAGCCTGATCGTATGGGGCGAAAGGGATATGCCATAAAAGGTATGCGTTGAATCAATTCCCCGATTCGACCAGCGTCCTCCTTCGAAATTCAGCGAATAAGTAAACGGCAGTTTTCCAAGCCGGTTCCGGTACCGATAGATAAACGTCGGCTGTTTCTCAATCCAGTTATCATCGCTGTCCTCGAAATAACCGTATTGGACTGTCGCATAGCTTCCGGCATTGCTCCATTCAAACCCGTACACATTGCGGAACTGGTGCTTCGTATAATATTTCAGATCCGCGAAAGCGGTAACGCGCTTTGCAAGATCGTAATCCAACCGGTACTTAATCCATACGCCGTCATCGTTGTTATACCCGACGCGCGGCATCCGCTGCTCGTTTTTCGCATCAGGGCTGATATCGACCCGGCAAAAATCGCGAGCATAAACGACCTTGTTCTTCAGCCAATATTTCGCCTGATAAATCAACATCTCATGACCCGGATAAATCTCGATGAGATCGCCCGAAACACGGTAATCCGGCACTTTGGCTCCACATTTCGTCTGCCAGCCATCGAAGATAATCATCTTCTCCGGGTAAAATTCGATGCGGCGGGCATAAATATAATAATGGTCGACCTTGCCCTTGGCCTCTTCCATCTTCCCTGTTTGTTTCCCGTAATGGTAAATCAGGCGATACCCATCCAGCGTCGCACGCATTTGCCCCCGGGTCATCTGAAGCATATGGGCTTTCCCGTCCACCTGGACTTCCTCACTTTTCAGGTTGCCCCGCGCCTCCTCCGACTCAAAACGGCGCGCATCTATAGAGGTCACGCGCACATTGCCCCGCGCGTATACATCCCCCGTAGTTTGGTCATAAAACATATCGTCGCCTTCGACGGCCATCGGAACCGGGGCAGACGGATCAATCGGCTTTCTGAGATGGGCCGTCATATCTTTCGCGTCAATCATCAGCTGCAGCTGCTCGTCCGTCAGTTTGTTCTCACGCCGGATGCGCCTGCTGTTCTCAATATAGTCCAAAATACTTGCGCTTGTATCCGTATCCGAAGTATACATTGCCCCTGCAGGCACCGAAGCGGACATAATCGTAAAGACTCCTGCCGCGACAAGCATTTTCCCCTTTTTTTGCATATTATTTCCCCTGTTCTCCGACAGCCCGAGCCCCAATCCCGAAGCCGCCGTTTTATGTAATCAATCTTATATTACAGCATCCCGCGCTGTCATGCAACAAAAAAAGAGTGAAGATAATAAGCAATCATCCCCACTCTTCACTCTGTATCCGCATTTTCCGAGTATTTCCCGTTATTTCACCGTTTCCGTTTGCACGCTTTCCCCCATGGCGAGACCGTAAATCGTCATCGGTTCCGCCGTTTGGATGTATATTTCCGTGCCTGCCGGGAGGTCGACGTTCTTTCCCTTCACGAAGGCTCCGCCGATAATCCCGATGGGGCCGAGCAGCGCGATGCCGGCGATACTCGCGCCCGCCGCATAGGCCATCGACTGCATCTTCTCCTTCGACGCTTCGCCCAGCGTCATCGCCACGTCCGTGCCGTCCATCGTGCGCATCGTCTTAAAATCGATCTGCACTTCGGCGTCGCGCCCGAAGACAGCCGCCTGCCGCACTTTCACGACCTCGCCGTAACCCGGCGCGCCCTTCGCGAACAGCATCCGCCCGTTCTCGATTACGTCCTCCTCGGCCTGGATCTCGATGCGGTCGCCGGCTTTCAGGTGCTTCGCGTTGACCGGCGTCACAAGGCTGACCTTGACCAATGTATTTGCCGGCATCTGCGTCCTTTCCAGCGGGATTTCCTTCGTGCCGAAGGCATAGCCGGCCAACGTTTCGATGCGTGTACGATAGGTCCCCTCCGACGGCGCCCCCGTCATCGCAATCTCCATATCGCTGACGCGCTTCTGGATGGAGTCCATGCTGACCTTCTGCGTAATAGCCCACTCAATAGCGTTCATCCGCGTCACCAGCGACGGGCCGGTTTCGTTCTTGAACATGGCCGCATACAGATTGTCCACCCGCTGCATCACGCTGTCGTTCGGCGCATGCTCGCCCTCAAAGTCCTTTTCCAGCTTATTCACGCGGTCGAGAAGCGCCCCCGTCTGCGGCGTCCCGTAAGCCGTGCGCTCAATCTCCGCCAGCTTGTCCGCCATCGTCGCAGGCGCGGCGGCCAAAGCCAGCCCCATCGTCTCGAAGAGCATCACCGCCGCCAGCAAAACGCCAAGCAACTGCCGTCCCAACATCTTCATCACCAGAACCTCCCCATCCATTAACTTTCCTTCACTTCGCTTATTGTAGCAACCGTTTCTTAAAAAACCCTTAAAACGAAGAATCAGTTTTCCTCCATCTGCTTGACCGGCACCGGCCCCCTCGACAGCGCAATCGCTCCCGTCCGCGCAATCTCCACGATCTCGTAGTCGGAGAGCACCTCGCAGATTGCGTTGATTTTCGGCTCCGTGCCCGTCAGCTCAATGACCACATTTTCCTTGGACACGTCCACGATTTTCGCCCGGAAAATATTGACCACATTGATAAGGTCGGCGCGAGCCTCCGCCGTCGCCCTGACCTTGATCAGCACCAATTCCCGCGTGATATTGTCCACTTCGGTCAGGTTCACGATCTTGACCACGTCGATCA
>CAMVJN010000087.1 GCA_947167825.1 uncultured Selenomonadales bacterium
ACTTGACGCCGAAGGCTTCCTTCAGGGCCCCGATGCAGTCGCGCTCGATGAAGGAACGGTGCATGGCGTTCGTGACGATTAAGAGGGCTTCCCCGCTCTTCGAGAGGTTTTCCACCTTCGCGAAGCTGCGGTTGAACACCTCGGTCGGCAGCAGCTCCCGAAGCTTCGCGAGGCATCCGCTGAGCGCGGGCTTTTCCTCGGCGATGCGTTCCTCGATCGGCCGCATGACCTCGGCGGAAAGCGTCTGATCCATGCTCCATTCATTCTTGGTTTCGGCGTACATAAGCGATTCCTCCTTCAAATAAATATATGGTTCGGAAGGAAGCACTGATTCCTTGGCCGGCGCCCGACAAATGAATCAATGCTTTCTTTATTCATATTATATCACAAAGAAGAAAAATACGCCAGAAAAACATTTATCGCCTGACAGCCGAAGCTGTCAGGCGATAAATGTTTTTTAATCGTACAGGTCACATTTGATTTTCACGACTGCGCCGTTCATGGCCTCGATTTTCAGCTTCATGCGGCTGTCGGAGGCGTAGTAGGTGTATTCGTTCTTGCCGTCGTCGTATTCCATCTTGTCCGGCTGGCCGTAGGCTTCGACGATCGCGCTCTCCGGCGAGCTGATGCCGATTCCGGCGGGCGTCGTGACGCCGCTGCCCGGACGATTGATCTTCAGTTCCTCGATCAGATTGCGGTTGAAGTCGTCCAGATCGGCCTTGACGCCGTTCTGGAAGTAGGCGTCGTCCCCGCGGTACGTCGCCTGGCCGTAAACGGCAACCGCCTCGTCTACGCTCATGCCCGGAGCGACGCCGCTCAGCGCGATTTCCGAGCTCGGAACCATAGCGAACGCCGTCGCGCTCGACATCACCATAAGCCCTGCCAAATAAGCCGTGATCTTCTTCTTCATGAAAATTCCCTCCTCGATTATCTGCCATGTCATAGTTTCCAGCTCTTTTTATTTTACCATGTTGTGGTTACAACACAAGGGCTTTGACATTTTTGACAAAAAATCCCCCGGGCGCGCTGGGGGATTTTTTTCGATATGAGGTTACGCCGTGAGTTCGCCGTGATGTTTTTCCGAGTAATCGATGGCCACCGCCACGGCGCCGTCGCCGGTGATGTTCAGGCAGGTGCGGAACATGTCGAGCACGCGGTCGATGCCGGCGACCAGCGCGAGGCCCTCGATCGGAAGGCCGACGGACTGGAGCACCATCGCCAGCATGATCAGGCCGGCGCCGGGAACGCCCGCCGTGCCGATGGAGGCCAGCGTGCCGGTGAAGACGATCATCATCATCTGCCCCATTGTCAAATCGATACCGAAAACGTTGGCGATGAACAGCGAGCAGACGCCCATGTAAAGCGCGGTGCCGTCCATGTTGATGGTCGCGCCCAGCGGCAATACGAAGCTGGTGACCTCACGGGAGGTGCCGAGCTTTTCCTGCAGGTTCTTCATATTGACCGGCAACGTCGCGGCGCTGGAGCAGGTCGTGAAGGCCAGCAGCATGGCCTCGGACATCGCGGAGAAGAAATCCATCGGGGAAATGTGCCCGCCGACCCGTGCAATCGTAGAGTAGACGGCCACCGCATGAATCGCGCAGCCGACGGCAAGGCAGGCGATAACCGAAATCAGCGGCAGCAACACTTTCGGGCCGTTGGCCGCCACGACGGGCAGCAGCAGCGCGAATACGCCGATCGGCGCGAAATTCATGATCAGCGCGATGATCTTGTAGCAGACCTCCGCCGCCGCGTCAAAGAACTTGATCAGGACTTGCGCGCGTTCGCCGCCGACCTGGATGATGCCGACGCCGACGAACAGCGCGAACACGATAATCGGCAGGATTTGCGCCTTTGCCATGGAGTCAACAGGGCTCGTCGGAATCATGTTGACGAAAACCTGCATGATGCTGGGCGCTTCCTTGACGTCCACCTTGCCGTCGGCGAGCATCTGAAGGCCGGCGCCCGGCTGGCCGATGCCGGCGACCGCGAAGCCGATCAGGATGGCAATCGCCGTCGTGACCAGATAAATAACGATGGTACGGACGCCGATGCGCCCCAGCGTCGTCGTGTCGCCGAGGCTCGTCATGCCGACGACCAGCGAAGTGAAGACCACGGGGACGATCATCATTTTGATCAGGTTGATGAAGATGGTGCCGATCGGAGCTATCCACAGCTTGATGAACGGCAGAGCCTCCGGCCCAGCGACCAGCCCGACGATGACGGACAGCACAAGGGCGGCAAAGATTTTTACGGACAAATTCATTTTTTAAAAGACCTCCTTTTGGTATATAACATTTTTATTATACGGAACAAAAAAGGGAATGTCCATTATGGCAACAATGTATACAGAATACAATGCCCAGGCGTCGGGATTTTTTGACACTTGCGCGCCTTTCTGGTATAATTTTTGTGGTTGTTTTCACACGGGAACACAAGATGTGGAAAGGTAAGAAAAAATGTTTATTTCAGTCACAAATTGCGTTTCTCACGGCGGCGCGTTCTTTTTCCGAAAGCCGCGGGAGACGCGTCCTATAGACTTTTCCCTGCTCGATCTCCACGAGATCGCGGAGGAGACGGGGATCTCCGTGGACGAGGTTATCTGCGGGCTGGACGATTTCGGATCGGCGGATACGCTGATGGGGCTCGGCGTTCCGTTGGCGGAGTCCTTGAATGTGCGGGAAATCTTGCATATCGACGCGGACCTGACGCCGAGGACGGTTCGGAAATCGTTGTTCGCGGAGGAACAGGCTCCCGATTTTTCCGTCGGAATGACGCGGATTTTTCCCGAAGAACAGGAGCCGGTTTTCAGCGTTTCGGAACATGAAGCGGTCATCGAGGCGGTGGAGGTTGTTGCGGAGCCGATCGTCGAGGCGGCGCCGGAACCGGAGCCGATGGCCGAGATTACAGAAACGGCAGAGACCGTCGAACCGGTCGAGATTGTCGTCGAAGCGACGCCCGTTTCCGAGCCGGCTGAGGAAAAAACGGAAGAAATCAAGCCGATTATAGCGATTGCGGAAACAAAGGAACCCCAAAAAGCGGAAGCGCCGAAGGCCGAGTTGCCGGCGGCGCGCCCGAAGGCGAGGAAGCCCGTAAACTTCCCGCATCTGGATTTGGAAGCGATCCGAAGAATTTCCACCGTCCGCGTGGAAGCGGCGGAGCCGGAAGACGATGGGGAGGACGAACCGTTGATTGATTTGCATGTGCCGGAAGACTACGCCGTCCAGACCACAACGGAAAATATCGTCTGGCCGTGGGAGATTCGCGAGGATCTGACGCTAAAGGAAGCGCTGGAATCCCTGGACGACAAGCTGCTGACAAGCCTGACCGAGGAGGTCGTGAGCTGCACGATCTCGGGGCAGATGGGCGAGGGCGGCATCAAGTCCCTCTGCGAGACATATCTCAAAGAAAAGGAACAGATCTACAGCGCGATCCAGCATGAAAGCCGCCGCCGCATCACGCGCATGAACGCGAAGCCGCGCGCGGCAGGCGCGATCGGCTCGGACGCGACGATGGAGCTGGCCATGCGCATGGCGAAGCAATTCCTGGAAAACGAGATGGCCAAGGAAAAGGCGACGCGGTTCCAGTCCCCCATCGCGAACGACGACGGGAATTACTACATTTTCCAGAAGCACCGGATCGAGGACGAGGAAAACGTGGATTTCCCGAACGAAAGAGTATTCTACCGCGAGCTGGGAGACGGCTGGGCCTTGTCGGTGGGATATTGAAAGGTAAGGAATGCACCCGTTCCGCGCGGGTGCTTTTTTATTAGATGTGTTATTTATTGACAATGTATTTCTTGGTATGTCACAATAATTAACACATGAGATTTTAGTTGCATATTACTAAACTTGCCTTCCCCTTGAGGGGAAGGTGGCAGCCGAAGGCTGACGGATGAGGTGTCCCAAAGGAGGAATCACTATGAACATGTCAATGAACGAAACAAGCCGTCCGAAACAACGACTGAACGCGGCGGGCGTGTGGCTTCTGATCACGGCGCTGCTGTTCCTCTTCGGCACGGTCAGCCCCGCGTTTGCCGAAAAAGCGTCTGCGGACGCCGCCGCTGTCGCCGGGGAGGCGGCCCCCGCCTGGAAATGGCTGGGAAAAGCCCCGCTGACGGCGGAGCAGGTGCAGCAGATTTTGGCGACGCCGAAAGGGGAACGCCCCGATCCGGTGACATATCTCGATAAAAAATATATTTGCCGCCATTTGAAGGAGTTCCGCTCGGGCGTGTCCTTCGTCATGGGGCTGGACAATTACGTCATGTACGTGCTGACGCGCAAATCCATCGGCAGGGAGGACAACTCCTGCTTCGTGATGCCCAAGACCGTCTGCGACGATATCGCGAAGGCGGCGAAAGGGGACATTTTCGTCTATGAGCAGGCCCTGGGCTTTGAGCCGGGCTATTTCAAAGGGCACGGCGGCCTGGTCCGCATCGACGTCCTCGACGTGGAGGACCTCCATATCCGGATCCCTTCGGGGAACGAGGCCGGGGCAAACGCCTTGTGGCTGCCCGGAGGCTATACGTCCGGCGGCGTTCCCGAGGCGATTACCGACCTGATCCCGAAATCCCGCATCCTGGTGACGCGGCTGCAGGGGGAATAAAATGGCGGGAAAGGACGGGAGCTTCCGGGATGCAATGACGCGGGGCGAGGTCGTGCCCTTCCTGCGGGGGGACGGCGATTACCGAAAAGTTCCGGCGTCCGATTTCGCGGGAGAAGACGCCCCGACGGATACATGGCAGGCGCTTCGTGAAATTTACGAAGCGGCGGAAATGACGCCTGAGACGGAAAAAGCCCTGTCAGACGGGATCAGGGCTTTGCTGGAGGGTACGCCCGGAGACGTTTATCTGGCAGTCCTGTATCTGACAAGGCTGGTCCTGGCGGAACAGGGAAACAGGCTCCCGCTGCAGCTGCCGCTGCGGGAGCTGCTGTCGGCGGCGCGGGAAAAGATCGGAGAGCGTCGGGATGCGCTCTCCGGTGAGCTGATTTTTCCCAACGGTTTCGTCAAAAAAGCTGCGCTGGAGGATTTGCAAGGCTGGAATGAAGCGGTGTTTCTTCCTTTTTATAAAGTGGATATATTGAAAAACGCATAAATAAAGAACCGTCGCTCAAAAAGGGCGACGGTTCTTTTGCAATCTGAGCCTTCCCCTTTGGGGAAGGTGGCGCGCGAAGCGCGACGGATGAGGTCTTACGACGTAACGACTAATATAAGAACGACGTTGTGAGACCTCACCCACCGCTAAAGCGGTCCCCTGACGGGGAGTCCACTGGACTCCCGCGCAAAGCGCCCCCAGAGGGGAGGGCTGATTTCTGTTTCTTATTTAACCGCAGCGAAGGCCTGCTCCAGATCCCAGATCAGGTCGTCGATATGCTCGGTGCCGATGGACAGGCGGATCGTGCCGGGGGTGATGCCGCTTTCCAAAAGCTCCTTTTCCGTCATCTGCGAATGCGTCGTGGAGGCCGGATGGATGACCAGCGACTTCACGTCGGCGACGTTCGCCAGGAGCGAGAAGATTTTCAGGTTGTTGATGAATTTCTCCGCCGCCTTCGCGCCGCCCTTGATCTCGAAGGTGAAGATCGTCGCGCCGCCGTTGGGGAAATATTTCTTGTAGAGCTTGTGGTCCGGATGCGTCTTGACCGCCGGATGATTGACCTTTTCGACGTGCGGGTTCTTTTCGAGGAACTCGACGACCTTCAGCGCGTTTTCCACATGACGCTCGACGCGCAGCGACAGTGTCTCGACGCCCTGCAAAAGCAGGAACGCGTTGAAGGGGGAAATCGCCGCGCCGGTGTCGCGGAGCAGCGTGGCGCGAATGAAGGTGACGAAGGCCGCGGGCCCGAGAGCCTCATAGAATTTCACGCCGTGGTAGCTGTCGTTCGCTTCGACGAGCCACGGGAAGCGGCCCGATTTCGCCCAGTCGAACTTGCCGCTCTCGATGATCACGCCGCCCAGCGTCGTGCCGTGGCCGCCGATGAATTTCGTCGCCGAGTGGACGACGATGTCCGCGCCGTACTCGAAGGGGCGGAGCTGATACGGCGTCGCGAAGGTGGAATCGACGACCAACGGGATTTTGTGCTTGTGCGCGACTTCGGCCACCGCCGCGATGTCGATCAGGTTCGCGTTCGGATTGCCGATGGACTCGATATAGATGAGCTGCGTGTTGTCTTTGATGGCCGCTTCAAAGGCTTTCGCGCCGCCCTCGGGATCGACGAAGGTCGTCTCGATGCCGTAGTCCGGCAGCGTGTGCTCGAACAGGTTGTACGTTCCGCCGTACAGCGTGTTTGCTGCGACCACATGCTGGCCTTTGTGCGCGAGCGCCTGCACCGTGTATGTGACCGCCGAGGCGCCGGACGCCACCGCCAGGGCCGCCGAGCCGCCTTCGAGAGCCGCCAGGCGGCGCTCCAGGACGTCCTGCGTCGGGTTCGTCAGACGCCCGTAAATATTGCCCGCGTCGCGGAGACCGAAACGGTCCGACGCGTGCTTGAAATCGTGGAACACATAGGACGTGGTCTGGTAAATCGGCACCGCCCGCGAATCCGTGGTCGGATCGGCCTGCTCCTGTCCTACATGAAGCTGCAATGTCTCAAATTTGTACTGCCTATTTTCTTTTGCCATTTTTCTCTCCCCCAAAAATTTGAATTTAAGTTTTATAGGTTTACCCTATATGTTGAAATACTATACCACAAATTCCTATCATGTCAATAGGAATTTTATTTTTTTCTCTCCCTTGTTGTATTTTTCTTCCCTTTTTTCATGTACCCGTCCGAAAGGAGGGATGAAAATGCAGGTGGATCGAGTCAATTTCGCGGACATTCTCGTAGCGTCGGCGCTGGGCGCGGGGCTGATCATGACGATCCTGTTCGAGCAGCAGGAGCTTTCGATGAG
>CAMVJN010000088.1 GCA_947167825.1 uncultured Selenomonadales bacterium
CTTTCTTCAGATTTGCGACTTCCGATTCCATCGCGCCAATGACGCCGACCTTTGCCTTTCTTGTTTTCTGTGCCGTTGCCATCCCCGTTCCCATGAAGAATGAACTGCCCAAAAGGCCGGCCATCCCCAAAGCCGACAGCCGCAAAAACTCCCTGCGATTCATACATTCGCCTCCCTATTCATTCTCGGTTTGCCCTACCGCTTCAAAACCATTTTGTCAAGATACTATTCGCCGCAAAGCCTCGATTTTCCTTCCGGCATAAAAATTCGCAAAGAATATCATCGTAATCTTTGGCAAGGAACAACCGACGATCACAGTCACCTGCTTCCTGCCGGACACGAAAAAAGCCGGAGCCGCAATGCAACGCTCTCCGGCGATATGAATATGCTTGACGGGAGAGAACGTGATATAATCAAGACAGACAGGACGAAGATTCCCATCGAGGATGCGATATATCACGGCTGCCCAGGAATGCGGTTTCCACGCCGTGCTGTTTGCACGCTGCGAAAAATCGTATCCGGCGATCATGGAAGCAATACACGAAAAAGATAACGGAGAAGAAACCTTATGTGCGGAAGATATAACGCAGACGATAAAGTAAACGACTGGATCGTAAAATATTGCAGTCTCCCATCCGATCATATCCTGCGTGTGGGCGATATTCGTCCGGGGGAACGCACCCCTGTTATCGTCGCAGGAAAAAACCAACCGCTCGTCGTACCAATGACATGGGGCATACAAGGCAACGGCAGTCTCATCATCAACGCCCGGAAAGAAACGTTATGGGAAAAGCCAACCTTCCGAAACTTGATTCAACATCGGCGCTGCCTGTTGCCCGCTTCCTGCTTTTACGAATGGGACAGCAGCAAACACAAAGCCACGCTTTGCAGCAAGGATGGCACTATGCTGTTTCTGGCCGGCGTTTATCAGGCAGACCCGGACGGTGGACGCTTCGTTATCATCACCGCGCCCGCCGACGAAATCGTGAAGCCGATCCACGACAGGATGCCCGTGCGGATTCCCGAGGCGTTGATTGACGAATGGCTCTCCAATCCGGTACGAACGCGGGAGATTTTGGATATGGCAGGTACGCCGCTTCGTCGAGAGCAAGCCGTGGAACAGATGAGTCTGTGGGACTGATGTGCATCACAGAAGACATCGTAAAAAGGAGTTTCATCGCAATATGAGTTTAGATGAAAGGGGCACGGAGAATGGAACCGAACCGATACTGTTTTTTGTATTTCGGCTTGCTGTTTGTTTTCTTGGGCAGCAAGGTCGGGCAAGCGTTCCGCGTATGGGTATCCGGCATTCTCCGCGCCTTTCTTTACGCAGCGCTGGCGTTGGCTGCGGCTGCAGCAGCCAAGCTTTTGTGGGAAATGAGTTTCTTGCTCCTGAAATTCGCAAACGCGCACAAGCAGCGTGCATCCGCCAGGACCAGGCCGGAACCGCAAGGCCCCCAAGAAAAAACAACGGAAACGGCAAAAGGAAATCCCCCATGACGGCAATGAATACGCCCCATGGGGGATTTTCCCTTTTAGTTTCCCTGCTTGCGCTTCATGACATCACGAAGTTCACGCGCAGCAATATTGTACTCATCTTTTCCGCTTTCGATTACATATTGGTAATCTGCAATTGCCTTGTCATACGCATGCATGCCTGTGTAAGCACGCGCACGCCTTATGTAAGCGTCATAATATTGGGGATACAAGTTTATCGCGTTCGTAAAGCAATCTGCCGATTTAGGGTAATCCTTGTCATCAAAATAAAGCTTTGTGCCTTTGTCAAAGAAGGATTTTGCTTCCCTGGCCCTTATGTCTGCGTCGGAAAGGCTTATGAACGGGCTGTATTGCTCGCAGATATCAAATATCGAAACAATGCTGCCATTATCATGCGTGCCGATTGGAATGTATGCTTCGTGTGCGGATGTTTTTACATAGGAACACCATAAACCGTCCTTTTGACGGAACTCATAGTTTTGCATGGAGATTTGGTTTTTCGATATGTCCCCGACGTGCTTTACGTCCACGGTGAACCTGCTGTCATCCCCCTGGATGCTGTCCGTCACTACATAATCATTTACGAGGACATTCCCCCACTCTCCTGTCACCTTGTCGGAAGATGCCCACACATCCTCAGCGTATGTCTCCGGCATACCGCAGAACATGACGGCGATTGAAAGCGCAACGGAAGCCGCCAGCTTTCTATGCATAGAACCCCCACCTTTCCTTGTTATTGATGCCTTCACGCGGGAAAGACTGCCATCCATATCCATCGCCCCTTCCTTGTGTACCCCTAAAAATGATTCTGCATTCCAATTTTACGCCAAATACCATCTTTCCTGCAACCAAAACCGCACCGCCGAAGACACGCGCATCCATTCTCTCTTATGCTGCGCTGCATCAGCATCATCAGCGCAGCTACACACATTTCCCGTCGAGCAAATATTTGTCTTGGATCGGCATGGTATTTTTCCTGTGCTCATGCTGTAACCAACTTTTTTAATCGATTGCGCCACATTGACCTATATGGCCGAGCTTGTCAAAGCATATAATAGTTGGCCAGGAAATAGCTCCTGTCCCAATCGACGATATTTACGTCGGATTCCTTTGCCGGATGGATGTCGAACTCGTCGAGAACCATCACCTTCTTGTCCTGCAGGTCGTAGAGCGGCCACGCCTTCGCCTTGCCGTCAGGGGAAATGTCCGCGGGAAGCGACGGATTGCCGGTCTTGGCGAACTGAACCCACATCTTGCGCATGGTCTTGGAGAAGGTGGCGTCATACGGTCTTCCGTCGGTCATTTCCGGATGACAGAATACGATGGGCAGTTCCTCCCCATGCGCGGATTTCAAGATTGGCATGGAAGATTCTACCCTGTAAAAATAGGTATACGCCTTGCCGCCGGCCTTGGTCTGGTTCTCCGACAATCTGACGCACGGCGCAAGGAACCAGCTCTGGGTGAACAGGCGGCTGTCAGGCTCCCAGGCTTCTGTCACCCCTTCCTTGCAGTAGCTCTCGATTTTCGCTTTTTCTTCATCCGTCAGCACTTGGTCATACTTCTTCGTCTTGCGGTCAGCAGCCCACGTTGGGAAACCTTCCGCTCCCATGACGTCAGACACGAAGAAATTCATCTCATCCTTGTTGCATCCCTGAAGAAACGTTATATCCTTCACCGCGCCGTTTGCGTATGCCTGCTGCGGATCTGCCGGCAGGATGTTTCCGTCTCTTTCCGGGAATGTGTTTAATGCGAATTCGGTGGATGCATCAATCAGTTTCCGGGCGTCGACCTTCTGCAAATCTGCAACGGTCTTGCAGCCTAGTTTAGCCATCATCGCATTCGTGCAGGCAATGGCCTCTTCCGCAGATCTCGTGAAAACGGGGGTACCGCTCTGGGCAATGACCTTCTTGAAATACCTCTGTGCGCCTTCGAGCAGTGGAAGCATAGTACAACTTGCAGCACCGGCGGACTCGCCCCAGATGGTCACGTTGTCGGGGTCGCCGCCAAAGGCCGCGATGTTCTCATGCACCCACTTCGAGGCCATCTTTTGGTCCAGGAGCCCTAAATTCTGGGCGTCCGGATAGTCCGCACCGTCCGGCAGGTGGGACAGATGGAAGAACCCCAAAGGGCCGAGCCTGTACTGGACGGAAACAACGATGACGTCCGGGTTTTCTTTTATGAAATCGGTACAGTCAAACAAATCCATGCCCGTACCCCCGCCGATAAAACCGCCGCCATGAATCCAGACCATGACCGGCTTCTTCGACGCGCATGGATGCGCCGCTTTTGCGTCCGCCGACAAAGACTTTTCGTCGGCTTTCCATACGTTCAGATACAGACAGTCTTCCCCCTGATAATCGCTGAACTCCTCATGCTGACAGGCGGCCTTTGAATTGTAGTACGCCTCATACACGCCGTCGTTCGGAGTAACGTCCGCCGGGGCTTTCCAGCGCAGTTCCCCGACAGGCTGCCGGCCGACAAAGGGTATGCCCTTGTACGTGATGACGCCATCCTTATTTTTGCCGACGAAGGTTCCGTTGACGCACTTGACCGCCAGCGACTTGTCGTAATTGCCGTCAGTGATCCTTTGGTTCTCGCCGACCTGAGCCCTTATTTCCTCCTCTTTCATCCAGCTCATCGCTTTGTCAGCCTCTGTCGCCGAACTGCAGGCAGCGAAACTGAAAGCCATAAGCGCGGTCAATAAGAGACTGAACGCTTTTCTTGAGATTCCCATGGTTACGCCTCCCTGTAAAGATAAAATTTTAAGGACCACGCCGATCAAAGGCAATAATACCTGGTCAGGAAATAGGTCCTTTCCCAATCAAGAATCTTTAACTCGGATTCCCTTGCCGGATGGATGTCGAACTCGTCGAAGACTATCACCTTCTTGTCCTGCAGGTCGTAGAGCGGCCATTCCTTCGCCTTGCCGTCCGGGGAGATGTCCGCGCTGAGGGACGGGTTGCCGGTCTTGGCGAACTGCACCCACATCTTGCGCATGGTCTTCGAGAAGGTTTCGTCGAATCGCCTTCCCGTGACGAGGGTTTCCTCAGGATGATTGAATACAGTCGAAAGCTCAACCGCATGTCCGCTTCTCAATAAAGGCACGGAGGATTCAACCGTGAAGTAATAGGTGTAAGATTTGCCGCCGGCCCTTGTCTGATTCTCCGACATTCTGAAAAGCGGCGCAATAAACACGAGCTGGTCGAACAGACGGCTGGTACTGGAGTATTCGCTGCTTACGTCATTTGCGTTCTCGCAGAAGCTCTCCACCAACGCTTTTTCTTTCTCCGTCAGCTGCGCCAGCTTCTTCATTTTACGTTCAGCGGCAAACGCATTGTAACCTTCCAACCCGAAGCCGACCACGAAATACCCCATTTCATCCTTGGTGCAGCCCTGGAGGAAGTCCAAGTCCCTGGCCGCGCCCTTCGCATAGGCCTCATACGGATCCAGCGGCAGATAGTTTCCGTCCCTTTCCGCCCATACGCGCAGTGTGAGCATGTCAGCTTCATCCACAAACTTTCGGACATCCAGCTTCTGCAGATCGGCAACGGTTTTGCATCCCAATTTTTCCATCAACTCATTGGTGCAGGCAATGGCTTCCTCCGTAGATCTGGTGAAGACAGGGGATCCGCTCTCGGCAATGACCCGCTTGAAATACGCATGTGATCCTTTGATCAGCGGGAGCAGTGTCACGCTTCCGCCGCCGGCGGATTGGCCCATGATCGTCACGTTGTCGGGATCGCCGCCGAAGGCCGCGATGTTCTCATGGATCCATTTCAATGCCATGATCTGATCCATCAATCCCAGGTTCTGCGCATCCGGATAATCCTTGCCGTCCGGGAGGTGGGACAGATGCAGGAAGCCGAAAACGCCGAGCCTGTACTCAATGGAGACGAGGATGACGTCCGGATTCTCTTTGACGAAATTGGTTCCTTCCTCCCTGCGTTCTACCGTCCCGCCGACCTCAAAGGCGCCGCCGTGAATCCACACAATGACCGGCTTCTTCTCGACACGCGTGGATGCGCCGCTTTTATTCCCGCCCGCGGATGTGTCCTCCGCCTTCCAAATGTTCAGATGCAGGCAGTCCTCGCCCTGAACGTACAGGGACGCCTTTTGCCAGACGTCATCTACCTGACAGGGGCTTTTCCCGTTATAGTACGCCTCATATACACCGTCATCCGGAACGACATCCACAGGCGCCTTCCAGCGCAGCTCCCCTACGGGCTGTTTGCCTACGAACGGAATGCCCTTGTACGCGATGACGCCCTCCTTCTTTTTGCCGACGAAGGTTCCGTTGACGCACTTGACCGCCAGCGACTTATCGTAATTGCCGTCGGTAATCCGTTTGTTCTCGCCGTACTGCGCCCTTATTTCCTCTTTCATCTCGTCCAATGATTTGTCAGCCTCTGCTACCGAACCGCAGGCAGCGAAACTGAACGCCATAAGCGCAGCCAATAAGAGACGAAACGCTTTTTTTGAGATTTTCATCTTCCTTCCTCCTCAAGTTTATCCACTGCAATCCCGTATCTGCGGGGTTCGTGGAAATCGACAACCTAAACAAAACAGCCGTGGAATTTGAAGCTCTACGGCTGTTGCATCATGTACTGTGATCAATTGTGATTTAACGAAAAATCCTCAATAGCGAGATTCCGTCGGGATACTTTTATCTCCGCCCCCTGGGGCCTTTCCTCCCGCAGCACGTTCAATGTCATCGTCTTTCAGCTCAAACTCCGACAGTTCGGCAAGATACGCTTCGGCTTCTTCCTTGGTTATGTCCATGTTTGCACTTTTGGCATACGCCATCAGTTCTTCTGCAGTTTCACACTGCATCGCTTTTACCAGCATTTCTTTCGTGAGTTCGTTTTTGTTAATCGGCATAGTAGAATCCTCCCTTATCTGGTAATTATTAAACGCCTTTGATTATATATACAAATCAGGACTCCAAAAATTGACGCTGATGAAAATAATTTTTTATATTAGGCTCTCCATCAGAATGAGTGGAGACCAAAATCTTCGCATAGCCTATAACCATTGAAAAAGCATACATTTTCCTGTACGATTTTTTTCTGCGACAAAATCAACGTACAAAGAAGGAAATGTATGCTCACCAAAAAGATACTCAAATCTATCCTTAATGTCAAGCATACAGCTATTGACGGCATGGAAATTTTGCCCGATGGGTCGTTTGCAGTTATGGCGCACCCCACCAAAGGTGAACAATGCCGTTGCGGCAAGTGTGGAAGGAAGGCTCCCTATTACGACCAAGGCCGTGGCAGACGCTCATGGCGCACCTGCGATTGGAACAACCACAAGGTCTATTATCTGCTCAAGGAAAAGTTACGACTCGTCTTTCAGTGCGCGGATGTTTCCACC
>CAMVJN010000089.1 GCA_947167825.1 uncultured Selenomonadales bacterium
TTTCCCGTTTCCTTCTCCCTGCGGCGCACATACTCGGTAATGTGCTTGACCACGGGGAGATTCACCAAAGGCTCGCCGCCGAAGAAATCAATCTCGCAATGCTTCCGCCCCTTGCTGTGCTCGATGATATACTCCACCGCCGCCTCGCCGACTTCGCGGCTCATCAGTTCCCTCTTCCCGCCGATCTCGCCTGTCCCGGCGAAGCAATAGCCGCAGCGTAGGTTGCAATCATGGGCGACCATCAGGCACATGGATTTCACGACGCCCTCCGCCGCGAATGTCGGCGGCACGTCAATATCCGGCGCAAAAAGCTGCTTCGCGTCCATCAGCGCATGCAGTTCCGACAATATCTCGCGAAGCTCCGTCTCCGGATATTGGACGGACAGCGCGCGCGCCGCCTCGTCGTCGTTCGTCCCGTCGAAAACATCCAGCAAATCGTAGGTCATTTTATCGACGATATGCACCGCGGCGCTGTTCACGTCCAGCAGGAAATATTTTCCGCCCTGCTCAAATTTATGTATCTTTTCTTTCATAAAAAATATTTCTCTCCCAAAGTATAAAGAAAAGGAGATGCCGTTCGGGCATCCCCGTTTCTCCTTCGTTTTTACTTTTCGCAGGTCTGATTGCCCACCGTGCAGCTCGTCTTGCAAGCGGACTGGCAGGACGCTTGGCACTCGCCGCAGCCGCCCTTTTTGATCGTCTCTTGGAGCGTCGGCCTGTTGACCGTCTGGATATGCTTCATCGTATCTCCTCCTCTGTGTCGATATATACTTATTTTACCCTTTTTTTCATCCGTATGCAAGCACACTTCAGGAAGACTTCTTTTCTCCGCCGCCCGCAAGCTTGATCTTCTCCGGCGCGAGAATCAAAAGAATGGGAAGATTCGACGCGCCCGGCGGGGAAAACTCGAAAAATACCGGCGGCTTTTTCTTCCAGACGCCGAGGTCAGCCAGATCCGCCGAAGGCAAAAGCGTCATCGTGCCGCTTGCGTCAAAGGGCGGGTGCATCGTGTTCTCGCCGAAATGCAGCCGTCCATCCGGCACGGCAATCGTTCGCGTGCCTTTTTTGCCCGCGTCGGCAAGGGCAACGCCCGCGTATACGCCGCCCATCGGGCTCATCAAGAAGCGCGTCGTAGCCCGCACGGGAACCTCTAGCCGATAGACCACGCCGTAATTTCCGTAATTCGTGACGATGCTGCCGTCCGTCGCGTCCACACCCTCGCGATAGGGATCAAGCTCGCCGTCCGCGAGCACGACGCAGCCGATACCGTCCTTCTTCGGATGATGCGGAGTCTTGAGGCGCAAGGTGCGGTTCATTCCTATGAATGTGCCGCGCAGATGATGCTCGTCGGCCGGCAGGATTTCCGCCTCAGAAATATACTGAAGCGGATTCTTGTCCGGCGGATAAAAAAGGACGCTGACACGCACGGGCGCGGCGGCGGAAAAATCCACCATGCCCGCAACGAGCTCGCCGGGACGCAACACGATTTGATCCGCCGCTTCCAGCAAAAGTTTCCGTTCCCGTGGAGCGACGGTGATTGTTTCCGCCTCCTCCGCACCGGAAAAAAACATTTCCTGCAATGTTTTTCCAACTTGGAAGTAATTTTCGCTCGGCTGGGCCATCGCACGGCGCGTGACGCGCACCATCGCTTCCCGGTCGCTCGCCGCCTCCAAGACAACGGCGACCTTGTACGGCTTTTTCGTGTCGTTCAAATGGTAATAGAAGACACGCGCGTCGTCCTTTACAATGTCGGAATAAAGGATTCCCGGTTCCTTGACATACTCCGGGCTGTCCGAAAAGAGCAGCGTACCGTCCCCGTCTGTGATTTCCACTTCCAGCCGCTTCATCGGTTGCGGCTCCGTGATATGCAGTCCCGGCGCTGCTTGAGCCGTCTGCGTCGGCAACGGCTTTTCTCCTTGCAGGCGTTCTCTCGCGGCGCGCAAATATTTCGCCAAAAGCCCCTCGCCCGTGTCCGTCGCCTCCCCTGCAGCCTTCGTTGCCGTGTCCTCTGCCGTCCGCACGCCTTCGCCTTCGACGCGTTCCGCTTTCTCCGCTTCTTCCGTCACCCGCTGTTCCTGGCGCCGCACAGTTTCCTCGGCTGCACGATTCGTTTCCTCCGGCTGCGGGATTTCTTCGACGACGCGCTGCGCTTCCTCCGGCTGCGGGATTTCTTCGACGACGCGTTGCGCTTCCTTTTCCGCTTGTTCTTCTTTCTCGGCTATGTCCGTTTTCGCTTGTGCTTCGTCCCTGATATTCTCTCCGCGGATCAGCTCGTCGTCTTCACTGTCTTCGTCATCCAAGATTTCCATTTCGTTTTGGCGCTGCTGTTCCTCCGCGATTCTTCGCTCCTCGGCAGCCCGTCTTCGAGACTCCGCCTGCGCCCTGAGCCGCGCCTCATTCTCCGCTTCGCGCCACCGTTCCTTTTTCTCCCTCTGGACACGCTCGGCATATTCCTCAGCCTGATGGCGCGCCGATACGACGGGAGCCGTGCCGAAAACAGCGAGCGCCGCCAACGCCGCAGCGATTGCCTTTCCTTTCATCCGGTTGTCCTCCCGCCGTCTTCAGTCCTTCATCTCTCCAACATTTTGCCAAAGCCCGAGAAATGCCAAGACTTTCGCCTTCCATAGCCGCAGGCGAAATTCCCTGATGCCGAAATGCGACGGCGGAATATTGATCCGAAGCAGCCGATAGGGATCGGTCTTGAACGTGTTCAATCCGGGATCGCCCGTGACTGCCGCCAGATATTCCTCTTCCTTCAGGATGGTTGGCAAATATTTGTCATACTTTCCGTTCGGATACGAAAGGACAAAAATCGTCTTGAGCCCTTTCCATTCCATTTGCAGCTTTGATTTTTGCGCCTCGTCTCTCGCTTCGTCCAGCGTCATCTCCGTCAACGGCAAATGGTTCGCCGTATGGCTGCCCAGCTCGATGCCGCGCTTTTCCATATCGCGGAGCTGATCCCAAGTCAGATAGCCCGGCAGTCCGATGTCGTTCGTTACCATGAACACCGTGGCTTTCATGCCCCGCTTTTCGAGAATCGGAAGCGCCTCCGTATAGTTGTCGCTGTACCCGTCGTCAAACGTCACGACGACAGGCTTTTCGGGAAGCGCCTGCTTACCCTTTTTTGCCCGCAGGAAATCCAGCACGGAAATAGCCGTGTAGCCGTCCTCTTTCAATGCGTCCATCTGCGCCGCAAATTCTGTCGGCGGCACGGTGTAATCGTCTTTCGTGCGGTCATTGACCTTGTGATATTCCAAAATCAGCATGCCCTGGGGCGGATACAATTCCACCATCGCCGCAAGTGCGCCGCCCAGCATTACGACAAGAAACAGGAAAGTCAGAAGCAAACGAAAAAACCATCCGCCTCCGCCACCGCTTTCATGAATTTCCGGTTTCCCATATCCTGGCACATAAATCTTGCTCAAAGCCCAAAGGCCTCCCTTCATTCAAATCAAAACAGGCTTCGCGAAAAGGTTATAGACGACTTGCTCACCCGCTCACTTGTTTTGCCTCGTTTTCATCGGCCAATTCCATCAAGCGCCGCAGGCGATGATTGACGCCGGATCGGCCTACGCCGAGCTCCGCGCCAAGCTCCGAGAGCGACGCCTCCGGGTGCGCAAGACGCGCTTCCGCTGCCGCTCGAAGTCCTGGCGAAAGCCTTGCAAGACCACCCGACGCCGCGAAAGAACGAATAGCCGCCACTTGCCGCGCCGCCGCTTGTGCCGTTTTATTAAGATTCGCCGTCTCGCAATTCACAAGGCGGTTGACTTGATTCCTGACTTCCTTGACGTTGCGCGCCGCCTCAAAAGCCGTCGCCGACTCTTCGGCTCCCGTCATCGCGAGAAAATCGAGGATCGCGTCGCCCTCCTTCAGATAAACGACATAATCTTCCTTGCGTCCCACGATGCCCGCCGCAAAACCAAGCCGCCGCAAAAGCGTCTGCAGCAGCTCCGCAAACTGATAATTCGTCGTCACATATTCCAAATGGCAGGAAGCCTCGGGGCGATTGACACTGCCCCCCGCAAGGAACGCACCGCGAAGATACGAAACCCGGCAGCATTTCCGGCGGAAAAGCTTGTTCTTCCCACCGGATGAAATCGCGCCGGGCAAAAGCCCCATCTCCGAGAGCAGAGCGCTAACGGTTTCCCCCGGCAAAACGCGGATTGCATAAGTATTCGTCTTGCTCAATCGGCGCGAACGCCGCACCATGACTTCCGTCCGGACCTCGCCTGCCTGCTTCAAAAGCACCAACGCCCGCCGCGCCACTGCCGCATGCTCCGTCACAAACGAAATCCCCAGCGCATGATTCGCCCCCAACGTCAATGAAGCTCCCATGCGCAGAAGCCCAGCCAACTCCGCCCGCTCGCAACAAGCCTTGGAGAGCGGAAGCCGCGCCAATTCATTTTTCACGTCCCCGGAAAAAGAAGGCATTGTTCTCCCCCGTTTCCAGTCCAATATGATTGAAAAGTTACGACGTCAGCCCGTACACCATCTTCATGACCGATTCCCGCAGTTTTGCCGGATCGTGATGTCCTGCGTCTGAACTGCTCATAATATCCGCCTGCACAAAGCCGACGCCGAGACGGTTCAACGCTTCGCGGTCCACCTTCACCGGGTATGATCCCTTCGCCGCGTAGCTTTCCCGCATGGCGTCCGAAATCGCCCCGGAATGCACCAGCACATAATCGATAACGCCTTTTCCCGCATGCTCCAGAATCGCCTTGACGTGCATCGAGGCCGTATAACCGTCAGTTTCACCCGGCTGCGTCATCACATTGCAGATATAGATTTTTACTGCGCGGCTGCGGCGCAGCGTCTCTGCCATGCCGTTCACAAGAAGGTTGGGCAGAATGCTCGTATAAAGACTGCCCGGCCCCAGGATTACCGCATCCGCCGTCCGGATCGCTTCCAGCGCCGCCCCTACCGCTTCCGCATGCTCGGGAAAAAGCCGGACGCGTCGGATACGTTTCTTCGCCTCGGGAATATGGGATTCTCCCTCGACCACCGTTCCGTCTTCCATCACCGCGTCCAACCTTACATGCTCTTTGCTCGACGGCAGTACACGGCCTTTGACCGCGAGAACCTTCGACGCCTCGACGAGCGCCGTTTCCATGTCGCCGGTAACTTCATTCATCGCCGCAATGAAAAGATTTCCGAAGCTGTGCCCCGCCAGCGCGCTTTCGCCGCCGAAACGATACTGGAACAGCTTTTCCATCAAAGGCTCGGTATCCGCCAGCGCCACAAGACAATTCCGAAGATCGCCGGGCGGAATGATGCCCAATTCTTCCCGAAGGCGCCCCGACGAGCCTCCGTCATCAGCCACCGTAACAATGGCTGTCACATTGCTCGTCGCTTCCTTGATACCGCGAAGCAGCACCGACAAGCCATGACCGCCGCCGATGACCACAATGGACGGCCCCCGCCCGAGCTTGCGTTTCTCGTAAATCAGATCCACGAGATTACCGGAGTTTTCCGGCAGCAGAACGAGAATAACCGAACGGATGACGAACCGCGTCGCCACCAGCATGATCGCCAGCCCAATAAGCACGACGGCCGCTCCGACAAGAGCCGTCGCCGTATAGTCATACGATCCGCGCCACATATAAACAAAGCGGAAAATCGCTTCCTCAATCTGGTCCAAATATTTATAGTTAAAAACAAGGGCAAGCCCCAGACTTACAAGGAAAACGCCTGCCGCAAAAAGCAGCAGCCAGCGCTTGAACTTCATGCCGGGGTACAGCCACTTCAGCAAATGCCAATGCACTTCGACTCAAACCTCCTGCGGCATATGCTCCCGCACATCGTTCTTCATCAAGTCGCGATGCTCCAGCATCGCCTGATGCCCAAGCTTCGTCAACAATTCAAAAATGTGCTTCGCGATGAAAACCGAGCGGTGCATCCCGCCTGTGCAGCCGACGGCAATCACAAGCTGGCTTTTGCCTTCCTTGATATATTCAGGTATCAGGAATGTCAGCAAATCGTCGAGCTTCTTTTCAAACGACTTTGTCACCCGCGACTTTTCGATATACGCACCGACCTCCGGCACCATGCCGCTCTTGTGCTTGAGTTCCTCCTCGTAAAACGGGTTCGGCAGAAAACGCACATCCAGCACAAGATCGGCGTCCATCGGAAGCCCGAACTTGAAACCGAAAGAAAGCACATTGATATTGATTTTTTCGCCTTCAGCCGCACCGAACAAACGAATAATCTTCGACTTTAGCGCCGTCTTTTTCAGCTCCGACGTGTCTATAATATACGTCGCCTTCTCGCGGATGCGGGAAAGCTGCGCACGTTCCTTCGCAATTCCCTCTGAAAGGCGGGAGCTCGGCGCCATCGGATGGCGGCGGCGTGTTTCCTTGTAACGGCGAATAATCGCGTCATCCGATGCGTCCATGAAAAGCAGTTCATAGCGCACACCGTCGCGCTCCATTTCCTCCAACACATGAAGAAATGTGTCAAAAAACTCGCGGCTCCGCGTATCGACCACGAGCACAACCTTCGCGATATGACCGCCCGACTGCGCACAAAGCTCCGCGAACTTCGGAATGAACACCGGCGGCAGATTGTCCACGCAAAAAAAACCCAAATCCTCCAAATATCGGCATGCCTGCGTTTTTCCTCCGCCCGACATCCCCGTGACAATCACAAAGCGATAATTCCCCTGATCCACGCTGACACCTCCGAAAATACTGTGCAAAAGAGACGCTCTCCCTGTCGTAAATATCACATTTTGTATCATACCATTTTTCCGCGACTTTTTCACCCCGTATTTTGCCGAAATG
>CAMVJN010000090.1 GCA_947167825.1 uncultured Selenomonadales bacterium
AGCTCGCGGCTCTGCTGCAAAAGCTCGCGGGAAATGTTCAGCGAGAGATCCGGCGAATCCACGAGGCCCTTGACGAAGCGCAGATAATCCGGCAAGAGATCCTTGCACTTTTCCATGATGAAAACGTGCCGCGAATAGAGCTGCATCCCTGGCTCGAAATCCGTATGGTACAAGTTGAACGGCGCTTTCGACGGAATATACATCAGCGCGGTGTACTCCACCGTGCCCTCGGCTTTCGTGTGAAAAACCTCCATCGGGTCTTCCCACTCGTGGAACTGGTTCTTGTAAAACTCGTTGTACTCCTCGGGCTTGATGTCGCTCTTGTTCTTCGTCCAAAGCGGCTGCATGGAGTTCAGCGTGCGGACTTCGACTTTCTTCTCCGGCTTCGCGTCCTCGATGACCTTTCCGTCCTTGTCCTTCGGCTTTTCCTCGGTGACGAAATCCATCTTGATCGGGTAACGCACATAGTCCGAGTATTTCTTCACGAGGCGCTCCAGCTTGTACGTCTCGGTGAAGTTCTCCTCCGCCTCGTCGCCGTAAAACTCTTTTTTCAAGGAAAGAGTAATCGTCGTGCCGCGCTTCTCCTTCTCGCAGGGCTCGATGCTGAACGTGCCGCTGCCGTCGGACTCCCAGCGCACGGCTTCCTTCGTCCCGGCCTTACGCGTCGTGATCGTGACTTTCTCCGCCACCATGAACGCCGAATAGAAGCCCACGCCGAACTGGCCGATCATGTCCTTGTCCGTGACGTCGTTTCCGCCCTCTTTCGCCTCTTTCAGCTTTTCGAGGAACGCCTTCGTGCCGGACTTCGCAATCGTACCGATATTCTCAATGACCTCGTCCTTCGTCATGCCAATACCGTTGTCCGAAATCGTCAGGGTGTGGCTGTCCTTGTCAGGCACGAGATAAATCTCGTAGTCCTCGTCCCCCTCCAACAGGTCGCGGTTCGTCAGCGACTCAAAGTGCAGTTTATCGATCGCGTCCGACGCGTTCGAGATCAGTTCCCGCAAAAAAATCTCCTTGTTCGTGTAGATGGAGTTGACCATCAAATCGAGAAGCTGTTTTGTCTCTGCTTGAAATTCGTGCATTTCCTTCGCCATGAAAGAACAATCTCCTTTTCTTCAAAAAAATAAAAATAGATTTGGCACTCTCACTCCTCGAGTGCCAAATCTATAATACATCAAAAAGTCAAACTTTGCAAGACGGTTATAAAATTTTCAAAATTTCGCTTTCCAAAGGCCGTGTAGATTGCAATATTCATAGGCCGCAACCACGGAGTCGCTCTCTGCCAATAAAAACGTCGCTTCCGGCGCGTCGCCCGGTGCGAAGAAGTGGAACTGTCCGCCGTTTTTCGTCTGAAGATAAACCCATTGGATATAATGCTCTGCCAACATCGGGTGCGGCGCGCTGCCGACCTTGACCGTCACTTGGCTGCCCTTCGCCTCGATAACCGGCACGTGCTTCTCCTGTGCGGCGTCCGTCGTATTCGCCGTCAAAAGCTCCGCCGTTCCCTCGCCGCAGCAGTCGGCGTGATCTTTTCCGCCTGGCAGCGCCATCACAAGACGTCCGCAGGTACGGCAACGCAAAAACTTCGGCTCAAACGTCATAGATAATACCTCCCATTAATTCTCGTTCTCTTCTTCGTCCATCAAAGCTTCGTAAGCTGCAAGCACCGCCTCGAATTCCTCGTCTGTTGGCTCAATATACGCTTCCTCGCCGCTCTCGTCCAGCACCATCTTCGCGAAAAAAGCTGAGTCCTCGTCGTCTTCTTCATGATGATGATCGTGGCAGTGGCAATGCCCTTCCTCACCATCTTCTTCACAGGTCGGGACGAGCAGCGCGTACTTATCTCCCTGCACTTCCAAAATCAATTCTTGCACATAATAATATTCGTTTCCTTCGTTGTCAGTCATCACAACGATAATCTCGTCGTCACCCAGTTGCTCTTCGTTCATCGGCATCTCTTTTTCCGAAGCCATGCGTACACCTCTTTCTTTACTGTTCAAACATCTCATCGAAAATATTGTATCGTACTTTGCCGGAAGTTGTCAACGATACGAGGCGACGTAAAAATGCCGCGGCAGGATAATTATCTCCCCCACGGCTTTCATATCAACATGCAATTCAAATTCCCGCTTCGACGAAAATTATTTCAATATTTTTCACTCTCAAACATTCGATAGCGATTTGCGCCTCGAACAACTATTTCATCCAGAACCTGTCCTGCATAAGCGATAAGTTGTTTTGCCAAAGCGTGCTCGCTTCCAGTGACGGCAATACCGATGCTGCATGAAATCGGCAGAGAGCTGTCAATAGCGCGACGGGAAAACTCATCCAAAAATCGCTGTGCTCGTTCTTCTACGACATCAATGGAAAGTGCACCACGGAAAAAAACAATAAAGCGCGCATTCGGAAGCAATCCGAAAATATCGGTATCACGAAACTCTGCTCGAAGCGTAGCTTCCATAATTTCAAAGCACTTATTCTTTTGATTTTCCTTTGCCAGCTCTCCTTTACCAAATCCGTCGATTCCCAACACAAACATAACGCCCTTTTCCTGTGCCTGCAGGAGCAACATATCGTTGTCTATCCTTGCGGCCAGTGTCTCTTCATCGCATATGGCTCTTCCTTGAAATGGTGTTGTTTCTTTTTTCTGGGAAAGAGGTTCGGCAAATCCGACAACCCCCTTATCTTTTTTCAGCCGACTATAGGTCAATCGATAAAGGGAACCACTCCTGGTTCCCGGCGCATGCACATCAACGTATCCTGTCCCCTGCATTTCCCAAAGAAAACGCCAATCATCGGCAATATCGGTCTGTTTTATCTCTTCTATCCGCAAAAAATTCTTCTTTTGCGGCAACCAATACGTTAAACAATCAATCTGTGCATCATATGCCCATGCGATAACATGTGCACGCCGCGCCAATATGCCGATAAGTTCATTTAAGCCGTTCATTGCAGCACCGCATCCTAATTCATTTCACGACCATGACTGCACATTTCGCATTCTCTACTACATATTGGCTCACACTGCCAAGGAGCACACCTTTTACGAGTCCAAGCCCTCGACTTCCCATCACAATCAAGTCGACGCCATGTTCTTCCGCTACGTCAATAATTACCGGAGCAGGGGAACCGGTTTCCATGACTCGTTCCGTTTCTATGCCATTCGACGAACTCTCCTCCGCGTGTGTGAGAACGACATCCCCCGCCTTGTTCATCGCCTCCAAAAGCTCCGCCGACAAACATGAGTTTACAGCAAGCTGATTGACATTTGCCACATACAAAAATATCAACTTTGCCTTCAGCGCATTTGCCAATTCAATCGCTTTTCCCAATGCACGCTCCGAGCTGTCCGATCCATCCACAGGAATCAAAATCTTTTCCATAGACTTACACTCCCTTCATATCAGGACTTTTTTCGTACTCTTTCCTGTTCTATGATAGATATTCGTGCTTCATAAAAAAATTCCTGCCCAAAACAAAAGATTTCTTGCCCCGGTTTTCTTGCATTGCTTCGCGAATTGTTATAAACTGTTGAAATCATGCAAGAAAGGACGCAAGGACAATGACAGAAAAAAAGAAACCTGAAATCATACAAGGAGGCGCGGACGTTGCTTCCATCGTCGATCGGACGACAATCGCCGACATCTACCGCGCCGCATTTTATCTCGATAATGTTGCGGTTAAGACGCCACTGATTGAAAGCCCTTATTTTTCATCGGCAAGCAACAACACAGTTTTCTTGAAACCCGAGAACCTGCAAGTCACCGGCTCGTTCAAATTGCGCGGGGCATACAACCGCATCAGCCAGCTTTCCGATGAAGAACGAGAAAAAGGCGTAATCACCGCCTCGGCAG
This sequence comes from uncultured Selenomonadales bacterium, assembly GCA_947167825.1. Taxonomy (GTDB): domain Bacteria; phylum Bacillota; class Negativicutes; order Selenomonadales; family Selenomonadaceae; genus RUG12372. Next base: position 3,858 of record CAMVJN010000090.1, read on the forward strand.
GAAACCATGCGCAGGGTGTCGCATTTTCCGCACAAAAGCTCGGCGTCAAAGCAGTCATTTGTATGCCTGCGACTACGCCGATTCTGAAAGTCGAAGCAACACGTGCTTACGGCGCGGAAATTGTATTGCATGGAGACACCTTTGATGACGCTTACGCAAAATCATTGGAACTGCAAAAGGAAAAAGGATACGTCTATATTCATCCGTTCAACGACCTCAATGTGCTTCTCGGCCAGGGGACGACAGCAAAGGAAATCATTGACGACTGCAAAGACGTTGACGCGATTCTAGTCCCCATCGGTGGAGGCGGCTTTGCCAGCGGCGTCGCATTAGCTACAAAACTTGTCAACCCACATGTCAAGGTCATCGGCGTCGAGCCGGCGGGCGCAGCCTGCATGAAAGCGGCATTCAAAGCTGGCGGCGTCACAACGCTCCCCGCCATCGATACCGTTGCCGACGGCTGTGCGGTCAAAACACCGGGAACATTGACCTATGCATTCTGCAAAAAATACCTTGACAGCATCATCACCGTCTCCGAAATGGAAATCATGAGCGCTCTTCTTTCCTTGATTGAAAAGCATAAACTTGTCGCCGAGGGGGCAGGCGTACTATCTCTCGCTGCACTGCCGAAGCTGAAAATGAAGAACAAGAAAGTGGTTGCAATTGTCAGCGGAGGCAATATCGACATCTCGACTATCGCCGCACTGATCGATAAGGCATTGATTGATCGCGGACGCGTTTTCTGTTTCGGTGTTATGCTGCCGGATAAGCCGGGACAACTCCTTGCCGTCGCACAGATACTTGCAGATACCCATGCGAACGTTACAAAGCTTGAGCACAACCAGGCAGGCGTCACGGACAGTTTTAAGAAAGTGCAGCTCGAAGTTACCTGCGAAACCCACGGTGAGGATCATATCCATACCATAATTTCAGCTTTGGAAAAAGCGGGCTATGATGTCTCACGCGTCTATTGATTCTCCCAATATCATAAAAATTTGCTTTTTTCATTCTGTATGGCTTTATTAGAATGAATATATGAGCAATTCAGCACAAGAATCTCCCCAAGGAGGATTTCATGGGTAACACAAAAGTGTCGATTACTGATGTTCATCCCAACAACACGCAACCTTTTGATGAACTGAATGAGCAAACAAGCCAGCAACTGGCCGACATTTTCAAAATACTCGGCGACTCCACACGAATCAAATTGCTCGCACTGCTTACATCGAAGGAAATGCGCGTCAGCGATATTGCTGACACTCTTGATATGGGACAATCGGCAATATCGCATCAGCTTCGCGTACTGCGCAACGCGCGCCTAGTAAAATTCCGGAAAGAAGGAAAGGAAGCTTGGTACTCCCTCGACGATGACCATGTTGTCAAGCTGATGAGGCAAGGGCTCGACCACGTTTCCCATAGATGAGCATTAAGGAAAGGGGTGAATCCGTATGTGCTTACGGCAAAAATCATTTAGCGCTCTCTTTATATTGCGCTTTTTTGCCGTCCTTTTCACGTTCACATTGCTGCTAAACGGCACCTTGTGTGCTGCTCCGTTGTTGCGCCAAGGCGCCGAAGGTCACGACGTTCATGTTCTTCAGGAAAACCTAAAACGTCTCGGCTATAAAGTTGAGTTGACCGATGTTTTTGATGATGCTACATACCAGGCTGTTACTGCATTCCAATACGATGAAGGAATTGCTGTCAGTGGTACGGTAGACCGGGAAACATGGCATTCATTGAAAGCCCGTATCTCCAGCCTTGCAAAACCGCAATCGCCAACTTCAGCTCTTCCGCAGGAAAAAACATCAGAGAAAAAAACAGACCAGGCGGAAAAGCCACCGGCTCCTTCTACGCCGTCATCTTCTGAATCTGTTCCAGCAAAACCGTCTCCCGAAAAAGAAACGACTGAGTCAAAAGCTGAAAAAGTACCGGAAAGCGCTCCGTTTCTTCCAAAAGGAAAAGCGGACGCAGTCATCAAAACAGCGAAAAAATATATCGGGACCCGTTACCGTTTTGGCGGCACAACGCCGAAGGGGTTCGACTGCTCCGGATTTGTCCAGTTCATTTTCAAGCAGAATGGTTTTGCAATCCCCAGAACTGCCGACGAGCAATATAAGCTTGGTCAACGCATCAAGAAGCGCGCCGAACTTGAACCCGGCGACCTTGTCTTTTTTTCCACTTATGAAAAAGGGGCATCGCATTGCGGCGTCTATTTAGGAAAAAATCAGTTCATCCACGTCTCCTCCAGCAAAGGCGTCCGTATAGACAGCCTTGACGATTCCTATTGGAAACCCCGCTGGTACGGAGGAAAACATATTATAAAAAAATAAAAATGGCGGAATGTCATCGCAAAACATCGTCGACATTCCGCTATTTTTATTGTAATGCACACTTCCCCTGCGCAATTTCATGCAGCGTTTCCATAACGAGCCGCACTTGAGGGGCAATAGTTTTCAAGTCGAGGGTTTCTTTCGGGCTGTGGATATCGTGAGTTGTCACTCCGATAGAAACCATGTCAAGATGTGGCGCTTTTTGAATATGCCAACCGCATTCAAGGCCCGCGTGAATTACGCCGACTTTCATCGGACGTCCGTTTTGCGCCTCAAATATCATTGCCATCATATCCGAAAGCGCGCTTTGCGGACGTTCTCTCCAACCGGGAGCAGGTGTGGCGACACCCACTTCCAATCCGAGCCTCATGCCGAGAATTCGGCACGCATCCGCAATCTCCCCGAGTTTTTCGTCAACGCTCGATCGCGCAAAATACGAAAACCAAACTCCACTTCTCTCGGTCCGAAGCAATCCAAGATTTGCCGAAGTCTCGACCAGTCCCGGCATCGTCGGCGACATCTGGAAAACGCCCGTGTGCAAAAGCAACAGCGCATCCGTCAACGCCTCCATGTCCGAATC
>CAMVJN010000091.1 GCA_947167825.1 uncultured Selenomonadales bacterium
TTGCCGAGACGAAGAACCTGAAGGCCGGCACGGGCACGATCTCGATGGACGCGAATCACAACCCGATCAAGCAGGCTGTCATTCTCGAGAACAAGAACGGAGGCCGCGAGGTCGTCGCGAAGATCGTTCCGTAAATATTATCTTGCCTTCCCCTTGAGGGGAAGGTGGCGCGCGAAGCGCGACGGATGAGGTGTTATAACGTGAACGCTGACACAAGCGAAACGGTGTAACACCTCACCCACCGCTAACGCGGTCCCCCCTCCCCTCGAGGGGAGGGCTAATAATGACCAATGAGGCCGCAGCAATGCGGCCTTATCTTTTAAGAGAGTGTGGTTTCAATGGATTTCATGAGCCAAGTGGTGCAACAGCTCATCAACGGTGTTTCCCTCGGGAGCATTTACGCGCTGATTGCCCTCGGCTATACGATGGTTTACGGCATTATCAAATTGATCAATTTCGCCCACGGTGATATTTACATGGTGGGCGCCTATATCGGATTTTTCGCGGTGGCCCAGGCGGGACTTGGCATTTTTCCCGCGCTGGTCATTTCGATGGTGGTGACAGGGCTGATCGGCTGCCTTGTGGAGCGTATCGCTTATAAGCCGCTTCGGCACGCGCCGCGAATCTCACTTTTGATTACGGCTATCGGCGTTTCGTTTTTTCTTGAATACACGAGCATGTTGTTTGTTTCGCCGACGCCGCGCACGTTCCCCGAAGTTTTTGATTCGAGCGTCGCGTTCCATATCGGCGATTTCATCGTGAACGGCCAGCAGGTCTTGATTTTCGCGATTACTTTCGTGCTGACTCTGCTTTTGACTTATATTGTCCAAAAGACGAAAATCGGAAAGGCCATGCGCGCGGTTTCCTTTGACACGGAGACAGCGCAGCTGATGGGCATCGACGCGGACCGCGTCATCGGCGCGACCTTTGGCATCGGCTCGGCGCTGGCGGCGGCGGGCGGCGTGCTGGTCGGCGTCTATTACAATTCCATCGATCCGCTGATGGGCATCATGCCGGGGCTCAAGGCGTTCGTTGCGGCAGTGCTCGGCGGCATCGGCAGCCTGCCCGGCGCGGTGGTCGGCGGCCTGATTCTCGGCGTCATCGAGGCCTTCGTCTCGGGCTTTTTGTCCTCGACGTTCCGCGACGCGGCGGCCTTCGCGATTTTGATTCTCGTCCTGCTTTTCCGTCCCAGCGGCATTTTCGGCCGGGACGCGCAGGAGAAAGTGTGAGGTGGCGGCATGAATACATCGCAAAAACGTGACGCCGTCATGTTCGCACTGGGGCTCACCATTTTTGCCGTGCTTTACGGCCTGATGGAAGCGGGCATTATCGGTTCGTTTTGGAAGCTGAATATTTTAATCATCGGCATCAATATCATCATGGCGGCGAGCCTGAACCTGATCAACGGCTACACCGGCCAGTTCTCCCTCGGCCACGCGGGCTTCATGGCCGTCGGCGCTTATGTGTCGGTGGTGCTGACTACGAATTTTCATCTGCCGTTTCTCGCGGCGCTCCTGGCGGGCGGCGCGGCGGCGGGCGCCCTCGGCTGCCTGATCGGGCTTCCGACGCTGCGCCTCTCCGGCGACTATCTGGCGATTGCGACTTTGGGGCTTTCCGAGATCATCCGCATCGTGCTGATGAATATTCAGTACGTCGGCGGCGCGGCGGGCTTTTCGGGCATCCCGCACCTGACGACGTTCCCCTGGGTTTTCTTCTGGCTTCTCGCAACGCTGTTCATCATCAAGAATTTCGTGAACTCGACTCATGGGCGCGCCTGCATCGCGATTCGCGAGAACGAGATTGCGGCGGAGGCGATGGGCGTCAACACGACGAAATACAAGGTCATGGCTTTCACTATCGGCGCGGCTTTCGCGGGCGTGGCGGGCGGTCTGTTCGCCCATGTCTTCTATATCATCACGCCGCTTTCGTTTACTTTCATGCAGTCCTTCAATTATCTGATCATGGTGGTGCTCGGCGGTCTCGGCTCGATTACCGGCGCGGTGGCCGGTGCTTTCGTCGTGACCTTCATTTCGGCGATCCTTGCGGATTGGCCTGAATACCGCATGATTATTTATGCGTTGGCGCTGATCCTTTTAATGTTCTATCGTCCGCAGGGCCTTTTCGGTTATATGGAATTGACCAGCCTTGCGCCTTTCAAGCGCTTCATGAAGGGGGACAGGAACGATGGCTGAACCGCTTCTCAAGGCGACGAACGTCGTGGAAATGTTCGGCGGCCTCAAGGCCGTTTCCGATTTCAATATGTATATCAATCCGGGCGAATTGATTGGCCTGATCGGCCCGAACGGCGCGGGAAAGACTACCGCCTTCAACTTGTTCACCGGTGTCTACCAGCCCACCAGCGGTCATATCGAATTCGAGGGGGACAGCCTTGTGGGGCTGAAGCCGTACCAGATCACCCAGCGCGGCATCGCCCGCACGTTCCAGAATATCCGGCTCTTTTCCGAACTCTCGGTATTGGACAATGTGAAAATCGCCTGCCATCAGCACGTCAAATACGGGCTGGCTGAAGCGATTCTGCGCGTCGGGCGGTATTTTTCCGAGGAGGAGGAAGTGACGCGGGAGAGTATGCGCTTCCTCGAAATATTCAAGCTGGCGGACAAGGCCGGCGAGACGGCGAAAAATCTGCCTTACGGCGCCCAGCGTCGGCTGGAGATCGCCCGCGCACTGGCGGCACAGCCGAAACTCTTGCTCCTCGACGAGCCGGCGGCGGGCATGAATCCGCAGGAGACGCAGGAACTGATGGACATGATTCGCTGGATTCGCGACCAGTTCTCGCTGACGATCCTCTTGATCGAGCATGACATGAGCCTCGTCATGGGTATCTGTGAGCGCATTTATGTGCTGGAATACGGGCAGATTATCGCCAAAGGAACGCCGGAGGAAATCCAGAAAAATCCGGAGGTCATCCGCGCGTATTTGGGAGGTGACGCCTGATGGCTGATATGTTGGAAATCAAGGACATTCATGTCTATTACGGGGCCATCCACGCCATCAAGGGGGTGAGCCTGACCGTGCGGCAGGGTGAGATCGTCACATTGATCGGCTCCAACGGCGCCGGGAAGTCCACGACGCTCCGCACAATCTCCGGGCTTTTGAAGCCGAAGGAGGGGGACATCCTGTTCGAGGGCGAGTCCATCGCGGGCCGTCCGGCGCAGTCCATCGTCAAACTGGGCATCTCGCAGGTGCCGGAGGGGCGGCGTATCTTCGCGAACATGACCGTCATGGAAAATCTGGAGCTCGGAGCTTTTACGCGGGACGATGCCGACGGTATCGAGGCCGATATGAATATGGTCTTCGAGCGGTTCCCCCGGCTTTTGGAACGCAAGGAACAGGCGGCGGGCACATTGTCCGGCGGCGAGCAGCAAATGCTGGCCATGGGCCGCGCGCTGATGAGCCGCCCGCGGCTCCTGCTGCTCGACGAGCCGTCGATGGGACTCGCGCCGCTTTTGATTCGTGAGATTTTCAACATCATCGTGGACATCAACAAGACGGGCACGACGGTGCTGCTCGTCGAGCAGAACGCGAACATGGCCCTTTCCATTGCGCATCGCGCCTATGTCCTTGAAACGGGCCGCATTGCCCTTTCCGGCGGCGCAAAAGAACTGGCTGCCAGCGAGGAAGTGCGGAAAGCGTATCTGGGAGGATAAAATTTTTGCGTGAAAGAAGGATTTTTTGCGTCGTATAGCGAATTTATCCTTTTGGATTTGCGAATACGGAATACAGAGGCACATTCGTATCGTGCCGATAATATCTATATTTTTTAAGAAGGATATGCAGAAAGGAGCCTTCCCATTATGTTTGTATGCGATCGTATGACCCGGAACCCCATTTCTATCAAGCCGGAGGACAAGGTGGACGCCGCCGCCGCGCTTTTGAAGGAACACAAGATTCGCCGCCTGCCCGTCGTTGAGAACGGCAAGCTGGTCGGCATCGTCACGGACAAGGACCTGATGCGCGTGTCGCCGTCGGCGGCCACCACGCTTTCCCGCTACGAAATCAATTCGCTGTTGGCGAAAATCTCCATACGCGAGATCATGAGCGACAAGGTCATATCCGTCAACGAGAACGCGCCGATTGAGGAAGCGGCTCTCTTGATGTCGATGAACAAGATCGGCGGCGTGCCGGTCGTCACCGATGTCGGCACCGTGGTCGGCGTGATCACCGAGACGGATATCTTCAACGCGCTGGTCGAGATCATGGGCCTTTCCGAGGGCAAGGACCGCATCACCATCGAGGTTGACAACAAGGTCGGCGTCGTCAAGGACATCGCGGGCATATTCTCGGACGCGGGATTCAACATCGACAGCTTTGTCACCTGCAAGAAGAATATGGGCAAGTATGACATCATCGTCCGGGGCGACTTCATGAACGACGAGGCGCTGGCGCAGGAACTGGAGAGCCACGGCTATCATGTGATCCACTCGGGCCGCATCGGGCAGAAAAATTAAACATAATGACCAAAAAGCGGCGAGGCGCAAAAATCATTTGCAACACTTCGCCGCTTGTGTTATACTATAGCCTGTCACTGGAGAGGTGTCCGAGTGGTCGAAGGTGACAGACTCGAAATCTGTTGTAGTGAAAGCTACCGTGGGTTCGAATCCCACCCTCTCCGCCAGAAAAAAGCAGGGCTTCCGAGCATTACGCTCGGAAGCCCTTTTTTACATCTCTCTTTGCATTTCAGTGAATTAAATAAGAACTCCATAAGAATTTTTGGGGCGTTTTTGCAGCAAAAAAGGCTCCGAGAGAAATTCTCGAAGCCTTGATTTTACTGATGGTGACCTGGGAGGGACTCGAACCCCCGACCCTTTGGTTCGTAGCCAAATACTCTAATCCAGCTGAGCTACCAGGCCATGACTGCTTGCGCAATCAACGCATATTATAATAGCACGTAAAAATGTGAGTGTCAATGATTTTTTTATTTGCGGCGGTGGGGAAGAAGTCAGTACACATGGTATTCTTTCCACGGGATTTGGTCGACGCGGATGGTTTTCAGGAATTCCACGATATCCTTTCGCCCGAAATAATGCGGCGCGCCGGTGGAATCCTGCGACATCAGGATGATCGGCATATTGGGAAAGAAATAGGAAATCTCCTGCCGGAACGCTGTGGCGCGCGCCGTGTATTGCGTGACATGGGGTTTGACGGAGATGATGGCAAACGTCACGCCCTGTTCGATGATGACTGCTCCGTGAATGGTCATACGGATTCTCCTCTGCGAAATGCATTCAAAAAGATAAGAACTGCATCTGATTTTTTATCGTTATATTATATCACATTTTATGCGCAAATAAAAAGAAACGAATTTTTGTAAAAAATATGTTCTAAAACTATTGACAAAACGAATTTTCGGTATTAATATAAGAACAAAAGTTCTTGGAACATAAATTCCCGGAACAAAAATTTTGTAATCGTTGACGGGAGATGGGCGGGATGAAAAAAAGGAAGAAAAAGACGGGAAGGCTTTTTGCGCGGTTGTTGTTGATTGCGCTTGCCGCGGCTATGGTCTCGCCGTTCCATTTGGGCAACGGGTATCTTCGGAGCAGTGATTTTGCAACGGTCCAGGTCGCGCGCAAGGAAAATGTCTGGACGATTGCCTCCCGCTATACGGCGCGTTCGGAGGAAGTGGGCGAGCTGGTGGAGGCAATCATCGAGGTCAACGGGCTTCCGGCGGATGGATCGCTTCGCGCGGGGCAGAGCCTGCGCGTGCCTATCCTGAAAGATCGGCTGCCGAAGCTGGCGGGAAAATAGTGGAGAATGAATAGGACGGAAAGGAGCGTTCGCAAAACGGCGTGCGTTTCTTTTTTTGCTTTCAGTATTATATTGAAATGCCTTAGTTCAGAGTTTGTCCTTGACCAACTCTGAACTAAGGCATTATCACTCGGCGGATAAATTTCGCCTCGTGGAAATGCCGCAAAAGGGAGTTTGTCCTTGACAAACTCCCTTTTGCGGCATTATAATGCTTTCAGATATATGATTAAGATGGTGATTGAAAGAGTGGGTGTGAGCCCACTCTTTACTCTTATGTGCATGGCGGAAAAATGATCGGCAAGAGGGGGAATGCGTGTGGCGAATGTCGTCGAAAAAACAGTCTGGCAGATGGCGGAATCGCTTTTGGACGGAAGCGGTATTGAGCTTGTCGATGTCGAGTATGTGAAGGAAAAGGACTGGTATCTCCGCGTGTTCATCGATAAGCCGGAAGGAATCGGCATAGAGGACTGCCAGGCGCTCAGCGAGAGGCTGGAGGCGGATCTGGACGCGAAGGATGTCATGCCGGAACCTTATATATTGGAAGTATCCTCGCCGGGTCTGGACCGCGTGCTGAAGAAGCCGCGTGATTTCGAGCGCGAGCGGGGCAAGGAAGTGGACGTTTCCCTCTATGAGCCGCTGGACGGGGAAAAACTGCTCGTCGGGAAACTGGAGGGCTTTGGGGAGCAGGGATTGTCCCTCGAGGGCCGCGAACCGATCCCGAAGGAAAAAATCGCGCAGGTGCGCTTGCATATAGAGATATAGTAGGAACATTGGAGAAAATACGGGAGGATTTCGATCTTGATCAAAAGAAGCAGGGGAAAAGGCAGAAAGAAAGTGCAGGAGTTCGATCGGGCCAAGGAATTCATGATGGCTATCGATGATCTGGCGAAAGAGAAGGGCATTGCGCCGGATGTTTTGTTCGATGCCATCGAGGCGGCGCTGATTTCCGCGTATCGCCGGAATTTCGGCTCGGAGCAGA
>CAMVJN010000092.1 GCA_947167825.1 uncultured Selenomonadales bacterium
GCGCCCTCATAGACATCAGGCGCCCACATGTGGAACGGAATCGCGGAAAGCTTGAAGAAGAAGCCTGCCATGATCAGCACGACGCCCGCAAGCCCCGCCGCGTAAAAAAGATGGATATTGCGGCAGATGGTCAGGAAGTCGAGGCTTCCCGTCGCGCCGTAAATCAGACTGACGCCATAGAGCATGACCGCCGTGGAGCCAGAGCCGACCAAAAGATACTTGACCGCCGCCTCACTGGACTCCGCTTTGTCCATGCGGAAACCGACGAGGATGTAAAACGAGATTGTCATCAGTTCGAGACCGACAAACAGCGTGATAAAGTCGTTGGCCGAAGCCATCACGCACATACCGAGCAAAGCGGACAGCAGGAGCGAATAGAACTCACCGCGATACCGGATGAACTTATGCGTGTATTCCAGCGAGAACAGCACGACGAAAATCATGCCGAGAATGAATAGCTGCTTAAAGAAAAGTGAATAATTATCGGCGATGAAAAGACCAAGATAGAACGTCTCGCTCGGCGAAAGATGATATTGCCCCAGCGAAAAGACGAACACGGAAACGAGTCCGATGACCGTGATGAACGCCACAGGCCTACGATCCGATTCCTTCGGGAGCATCAGGTCGACGAGAAGCGTCAGCAGCAACAGGACGGTGATTGCGATTTCTATGCTGATTGCCCAAAAATCCATCATCACCGAACACCTCCCATCGTCCCCATCATCGTAGGCGCGTTTGCGATCTGCTCAAAGACCGGCGCCAGCGGCTCGATGCCGCAGTTGATGACATTCATCAAAAGGCCGGGGAACAAGCCGAATCCGACGATGAAAGCGCCGAGCACCAAGAGCGGCACCATCGACGCGCCCTGCTCGTCGGGCACGTCAGCATATTTCTCGTCCGCGGGGCCGAAAAGCAGCGTCGCCAAAAGCCGCAAAACATAGAGCGCGGTGAACACGATCACGAAAATCGCGATCAGTGCCTGCACCGGATAAACGCCGAAGGTGCCGACGAAAATCGTGAATTCCGGCAGGAACTCGATAAGTCCAGGAAGACCCAGCGAGGTCATGCCCGCCAGCATGAAGCCGATGGTCAAATGCGGCATATAGTGCGCAAGGCCGCGCAGCTCCGGAATGCTCCGAAGATGCGTCCTTTCGTAAATATAGCCAATCTGCGAGAAGAACAGCGCCGTCATCATGCCGTGGGCCACCATGTTCGCCACCGCGCCGGAAACGCTCGTCGCGTTCAGCGTCATGATGCCCAGCAGGATATAGCCCATGTGCGACACCGACGAATAGCCGATGATGTACTTGAGGTCTTTTTGCGCCATGACGACATAGGCCGCGTAAAGCACGCCCATGACCGCCGTGGTGACAATCAGCGGCGACCAATATTTCGCGCCCACGGGCAAGAGCAGCACGCCCACCCGAATCAAGCCGTAAGCGCCCAGCTTTTTCAAAATGCCCGCGTGGATCATCGAGACAGCCGTAGGCGCGGCGGCATGGCCGTCCGGCGACCAGCTGTGGAACGGGAACATCGAGAGCAGGGAGCCGAAGCCCAACAGCAACAGCGGGAACGTGGAAATCTGGAAGCTGTCGCTGAACCGCCCCATTTCCCCGGCCAGCCGGAGCGCGTCGAAGTCGAAGGTGCGCTCCCCCGCCGGATAAGCGGCGGTGTAAAGCAGCACGACACCGACCAACATAAAAGCCGAGCCCATCAAGAGGTAAACGATGAACTTCATGCCGACAAATTCCTTCGGCAGCCGCTTCGTCGATCCCCAGACCAGCACCATGATGAACACGGGAATGACAAACAGCTCATAAGAAAGCAGAAACAGGAACAAATCCCGCGCGATGAACGTGCCGGTGACGCCGGCAATCAAGAGCAGCAGCAGGATGAAAAATTCCTTCGGCCGCTTTTCCGTATTCCAAGACGTGTAAACGGCGGAAATGCCGATGACGCCCACCAAAAGCAGAAGCGGCATCGAGATACCGTCCACGCCCACCGAGTAGGAAACGCCGAGGTCTTCCACCCACGGGATTTTCTCGGCGAACTGCACGCCGCCAACCGTCGTGTCGAAACTGAAAAACGCGTAAACTGTCAGACACAGCATGAAAATTGTTGCGCCGGCCGCAACTTTGCGGATGGTTTCCCGGTCGTCCTTCGCTACGAAGCAAAGCGCGAAGGCCGCGACGATAGGCGCAATCAGAATGGAGGAAAGCAAAGGGAACCCCATCAGAAAGCACCTCCCGTCACCGAAAGAATTTTCACCGCGTAAAACAGGCTGTACGCCACCAGCGCGATGACGCCGGTATAGAATATCGCGACGTACTGCTGCGTGTCGCCGTTCTGCGGCAGCGCCAGCACGACGGCAAGCCCTTTCGCCAGACGCCCCAGCCCATGCACGATGCCATCGACGATATGGTTGTCCACCCAAAGGGCGAGCCGCCCGATTTTGTCCACCGTCAATTCACGGACAAACGCGTAAATCTCGTCGATATAATAAGCGTGGAAACTCAAATCATAGAGCACGCCGAGCCGCCGCGCAATTTGGAACGACGACCAGCGCTTTTCGACGTAAATCTGGTAGGCCAGCCACATGGCGACCACGGAAAGCACGATGGAGCTTCCCGCAATCGTCCAGTTGATTGCTTCCTCCTCATGCACGCCATAAAAGACCCATTCGCCGAAACCGGCGAAATGGCCCCAAGCGCCGCTGACGACGGAAAGCGCCGCCAGCACCACCAGCGGCCAGCGCATGAACGCGTTTGTTTCCTGCGCGGGGCAGTCGTCCTTGACCTCTCCGAAAAACGCGACGAACAAGAGGCGCGACATATAAAAGGCCGTCAGGAATGCCGTCACCGACGCCAACAGGTACAGCGGGAAGCTGACCTCCGCGGCGGCGGCGAGAATCGCGTCCTTCGAGAAGAAGCCCGCGAAGGGCGGCAAGCCCGCAATGGCCAGTACGCCGATGGTCATGCACTTGAAAGTCACGGGCATCCGATAGCGAAGGCCGCCCATCTTGAAAATGTCCGCTTCCTCGTGCATCGCCTCGATGACTGCACCCGCGCAGAGGAACATCAGCGCCTTGAAAAACGCGTGGGTCATCAAATGGAACATCGAGGCCGTCAGCGAGCCGACGCCAAGCGCCAGCATCATATAGCCGAGCTGGCTGATGGTCGAGTAAGCGAGAATCCTCTTAAAAGGCCGCTGGGTGACCGCTATCGTCGCCGCGAAGAACGCGGTGAAAGCGCCAAGCCACGCAATCACGTTCAGCACGACGGGAAGCTCCGCGAAAATGAAATAAGCGCGCCCGATCAAATAGACGCCCGCGACCACCATCGTCGCCGCGTGGATCAGTGCCGAAACAGGCGTAGGCCCTTCCATCGCGTCCGGCAGCCAGACGTGGAGCGGGAACTGTCCCGACTTGCCGATGGGTCCGATGAAAAGCAACAGCCCGATGACCGTCAAGAAGCTCGTGCCCGACACCCAAATATAATCGGGCACCAAGGTTTTCAGCTCCATGAAATCCACCGTGCCGAAGGTAATTTGCAAAAGCAAAATGCCGAGCAGCATCCCGAAATCGCCGATGCGCGTCGTGATGAACGCTTTTTTCGCGGCCTCCCGGGCGGAAACCTTGTAATAGTAGAAACCGATCAAAAGGTACGAGCAAAGCCCGACGCCTTCCCAAAAGACATACATCTGCAAAAAGTTCACGGAAATCACGAGGCCCAGCATCGACGCCGCGAACAGCGACAGGAACGCGAAGAACCGCCCCATGCCCGGATCGTGCTCCATATACCCGACGGAATAGATATTGACCATCAGGGCCACCGTCGTGACCACCACCAGCATCATCGCCGTCAGGGGATCCACCAGCGCGCCCATGCCCAGCTCCATGCCGCCGATGCGCGCCCAAACCGTTTTCATCACAAAAGGCTCCGCCATGACAATCCGGTTCGCCAGCACCGCGCCGACGACCCCCAGCGAAAGCAGGAAGCTCGCGCCGTTGGCCGTGATGCCGATGATGGCCGAGGTCTTCTTGTCCTGCCGCGTAAACAGCCCGATGACGAGAAACGCCAGCGCCGGAAGGAGCGGGATCAGCCATGCGTGAACCAACGCAAAATCAAACATCCGAAAGCTCCCTCCTTACCCTTTCAATTCTTTCAGCTCATCGACGTTGACCGTGCCCCGGTCGCGGTAAATGCGGAACGCCAGCGCCACGCCCACCGCGATCTCGGACGCCGCCACCGCGACGGAGAAAATCGCCATCAGCTGCCCCGTGTAATCGGGAACCGGCATATAATGGTTGAAAGCCACCAGATTGATATTGACCGCGTTCAGCATCAGCTCCACGCACATCAGCAGCGGAATCAATCCTTTTTTTGTCAGAAGGCCGAAAAGCCCGATGGCGAAAAGGATCGCCGAAAACAGCAGGAAATGATGAAGCCCGACGTGGGTCGCAAGCTGCATGAACTCCATAAAGCTCATCATCGATCTTCCGCCCCCTTCGCGAGAACGATGGCCCCGATCATCGCCATCAGGAGCAGCACCGCCGCCACCTCAAAGGGCAGCACATAATGGGTCAGCATCAGGTCCGCCAAGCCCGGCGCGGCATCCCCCAGCGCCTGCGGCGCGGAGTGGAACGGCGAAAGCACCGCCACCGCCGCCATGCCCAAAAGGAACAGCCCGGCCACAGCAGCCGCCGCCAGATGCGGAACCAAGCCCCGGGACGGGTTCGAATGCCCCATGTCGTCGCGCCGCGTCAGCATGATGGCCATGACAATCAGCACCGCCACCGCGCCGCCGTACACGAGAATCTGCACCGCGCCCATGAAATCCGCGCCAATGGAAAGATACAGGCACGCGACGCAGATGAATGTCGCCGTAAGCGACAGAGCACTGTGCACGACATTCCGGAAGAAAATCACGCCGCAGGCAAAAAGCAGCGCGAGCCCTGTGAACAGGAAGAACACGCCAGCCTCGATCAGCGCCGGAGCATCGTATTCGTTGGCAAGCGACAGCCCCCAAGCGACAAGGCCGTGCACCTGCTCAAAAACCGCGTCCATCAGGCGTCACCTCCCTCGGCTTTTTGAGCCTCCGCTTCGGCTTTGGCCTTGGCTTCCTCCTCGGCCTCGGCTTTCGCTTTTTCCATCGTTTCATGGAAATACGCCAGCCCCTCGGCGGTCACAAGTTCGTCTTCCATTTCCTCTTTGTGCCAAGTCGAGATTGCGTAGTTCTTGTCCCAAGCCAGCGCGTGCATATTGCAGGCCTCTACGCAGAGATTGCAGTACAGGCAGCGCCCAACGAGATGGACATAGCTCTGCATGTGCCGTTTCTTTTTTGCGTCTGGCACAATCTTCAGTTTGATCGCCTGATTCGGACACGCCAGCGAGCACAACGAACAGGCGATACACTTTTTATGGTCGAGCACCAAATGGCCGCCACGGAACCGCTCCGTCATTGGCAGCTTTTCCTCCGGGTAGCAGAACGTCTCCTTCTTTCCCCAGAAATGTTTCCATGTAACGCCCATACCCGTCAAAAGGCCTTCCCCAAACATTCGTCAGCCTCCTTATTTATCAAAACCACTGCCGCGCATAGATGCCCAAGCCAGTAAACAGCACATTGGCAAGCGCCAGCGGCAAAAGCACTTTCCAGCTAAAGGCGAGCATCTGGTCGATGCGCGTGCGCGGGAACGTCCAGCGGAACCACATGAACACGAAAACCATCGCCAGCACCTTCAGGCCGAACCAGACGAGGCCCGGCAAAAACGGCCCGTTCCAGCCGCCGAGGAAAAACACTGTCGTCAGGATCGATACGGACAGCAGGTTCGCATACTCGGCAAGGAAGAACAGCGCCCAGCGCATGCCGCTGTATTCAGCGAACGGCCCTGCGACAATTTCCGCCTCATCCTCCACGAGGTCGAACGGTGTGCGGTTTGTCTCCGCCGTCGCAGAAATCACGAACACCACGAAAGCGATGGGCTGCATCAAAACAAACCAAAGCTGTTGGTTCTGCGCTTCAACAATGTCGCACATACGCATGGAGCCGGACAGCATCACGACGCCGAGCAGCGAGAACACCATCGGCGCTTCATAGGAAAGCATCTGCGCCACCGTGCGCATGCCTCCGATGAACGCGTACTTGCTGTTTGACGCGTAACCGCTGATCAAAAACGGCAGCACCGACTGGGAAGAAATGGCCAGCATCAGGAAGATTCCCACATTCACATCGGCAAAAGCCATCCCTTTGTCAAAAGGGAAAAACGCATAGATAAGCGCCGTGGGCACAAAGAGCAGCATCGGACCAAGCGCCCAGACCACCCGATCGCACCCCTCCGGGATAATATCTTCCTTGCTCATCAGCTTCAGCATATCGGCAATAGGCTGCAATAGTCCATACCGTCCGCCGACGCGGTTCGGCCCGATCCGAACCTGCATGAACGCGCAAACCTTGCGCTCCCCATAAGTGAACACAATGGCCGCCATCGAAATCAGTCCGAGGATTGCGCCTATGCCAACGCCTTTCATTATAATATTCACGATCAGTTCGCTGCCAAAAATCAGCATGAGAAACCAGCGCAGGGTTTCCGCTGCCGTGCTTACGACGCCATGCTCCATAATCATATTCCAGAGTTCCATCAGCAATCCACCTCCCCCATCAGCGGATCAATGGCGGAAAACGCGGCAACCGAGTCGCCGATCA
>CAMVJN010000093.1 GCA_947167825.1 uncultured Selenomonadales bacterium
GCTCGCTGGCCGCTTTCAGGAAATCCGCCGTCGTGAAATCCGCGCCGCCAATGATAACCACGCCAACACCGGGCTGAACGGGCGGCTTCTCATTTGCTGCGCAAACGGCACAAGTTAGCAAGCTGACAAGCAAAATCGCGAACATTAACAGATTCCGCTTCATTATTACATTCCTTTCTTTTAGCAATCATTATTCTCATTCATGTCAAAGGCGCACTAAGCTCATAAAGCTCATGGGGAGCAATGTCCTGTTCATGGGGCCACATCACGGTATCCTTCAATTCAGGATGAACCATGACCTTTGCAAAATAGGCTGGGTCTTTGAGCTCGCCATACCAGGAACCTTTGATATACGGTGAAACGTCAAATACTTTTCGTTCCTGCGTTGCAAACAACAGGTCGAGCCGATAATTTGCCATTGGCTTTACATCAAGCAATTCTACCGATGTCAGTTCGCTCATGTTATCCCCTCATTTCAACGGTTCCACCTTAAATGCAGCCTCGCCGCCACTTAACAATATCCAATTTACTTTCAGTTCGTCTTGATGAATCCCCATCCATGCCAAAAGCTGGTGATATTGTTTTTTCGGAAAACTTCCCTCCATGGTTTCAAACGTATCAATATTCACGACAATTTTATGTTCTTGGTACTGCGCATGCAGATGGGGCATTTTATGCCTGCCGCCGCTTTCATTGTACATACGGACAATAATTCCATAGAACATGGACAAAATTGGCATGAAATAATCGCTCCCTTACTTCCCTTTCCCGCAGCAGTTCTTGTACTTCTTGCCGCTGCCGCAAGGACAGGGATCGTTTCGGCCGATGTGCTCAGAGCGGACCGGAGCCTTCTTGACGGGCTTCGCCTCGGCCTCCTCCACCTCTTCGCCGTGGGACGCCTGAGCCGTCGCGAGACGATCCTCGACCTGCCGCCGCTCGTCTGTCACGACGCTGACTCGGTACATGAGCTTCGCGATGTCCGTCTGGATCTGATGGATCATCTCCTCGAACATGTTGTAGCCCTCGATCTTGTATTCGACAAGCGGATTGCGCTGGCCGTAAGCGCGGAGGTTGATGCCCTGCCGCAGCATATCCATGTGGTCGAGGTGCTCCATCCACTTGTTGTCCACGACGCGGAGCATGATGACTTTTTCCAGCTCGCGCATGACGCTCGGGGAGAACTCCGCTTCGCGGGCCTCGTAGTTGTCTTCGGCAATCTTTTCCAGCGTCTCGCCCAGCTCGTCGCGGCTCATAGCCTCCAGTTCTTCCTTCTTCAGCGAACCCTTCGGCGCGTAAATGCCTTCCGCGTCCTCGATCAGTCCGTCCAGCGTCCATTCCTCCGGATAGAGCTTTTCGTTGGCGTACTGGTTCATCTCGGACTTGATGATTTCCTTGATCATATACATGATGCTCTCGCGCAGATCTTCGCCTTTCAACACCTTGCGGCGCTGCGCGTAGATGACCTCGCGCTGCTGGTTCATCACGTCATCGTATTCGAGCACGTTCTTTCTCATGTCGAAATTCCGCGCCTCGACCTTCTTCTGGGCATGCTCGATAGAGCTGGTGATGATTGAATGCTCAATCGGCTCGTCCTCTTCCATGCCGAGCTTGTCCATGACCTTCGCGATGCGCTCGGCGGCGAACAGCCGCAGCAAGTCGTCCTCCAGCGACAGATAAAACCGAGAGGAACCGGGATCGCCCTGACGGCCGGCACGGCCGCGAAGCTGATTGTCGATGCGCCGGGACTCGTGCCGCTCCGTACCGATAATCGCAAGGCCGCCCAGATCCGCAACGCCCTCGCCGAGAATGATGTCGGTGCCGCGGCCTGCCATGTTCGTCGCGATCGTGACCGCGCCGAGCTGCCCCGCGTCCTTGATGATCTCCGCTTCCTGCTCGTGGTATTTCGCGTTCAGCACATTGTGCGGAACTTTGTGCTTCTTCAAAAGCGCCGAAAGCTCCTCCGACTGCGTGATGGACGTAGTGCCAATCAGGATCGGGCGTCCCGTCGCGTGTAGCTCGTCCACCGCGTTGGCGACGGCGTTGTACTTCGCGCGCTTCGTCTTGAAAATCAGATCCGGCTCGTCTTTGCGGATGACCGGCTTGTTCGTCGGCACCACGACAACGGGCAGCTTGTAAATCTTCAGGAACTCGTCTTCCTCGGTCTTGGCCGTGCCCGTCATGCCCGCCAGCTTTTCGTACATGCGGAAATAATTCTGGAAGGTGATGGTCGCCAGCGTCTGGGATTCGCGCTGGATCTTCACGCCCTCCTTCGCCTCGATGGCCTGATGCAGGCCGTCCGAATAACGACGCCCGAACATCAGGCGTCCGGTGAACTCATCGACGATGATAACCTCGCCGTTGCGCACCACATAGTCGCGATCCCTGTGCATGATAGCTTTCGCGCGAAGCGCCGCGTTGAAGCAATGGGAATACTCGATATTCTCCGGCGCATAGAGATTCTTCACGCCGAGCATCTGCTCAACCTTGTGGACAGACTCGTCGCTGGGCGCGACGGTCTTCTGCTTCTCGTCCACCGTGTAGTCTTCGCCTTGGCGGAGCGTCGCCACCGCCTGCGCCATCCGCGCGTAGACCTCGGTGGATTTCGCGCCCGGCCCGGAAATAATCAGCGGCGTCCTCGCCTCGTCAATCAGGATCGAGTCCACCTCGTCCACGATGGCGAAGTTCAGGTCGCGCTGCACCATCTGCTCGGAAGAAATGACCATATTGTCGCGCAGATAATCGAAACCGTACTCATTGTTCGTGCCGAAAGTCACATCGCAGCTATAGGCATATTTGCGCGCGGGGAAATCGAGATCGTGCATGATAAGCCCCACCGACAGGCCGAGGAATTTATAAAGGTGCCCCATCCACTCGCTGTCGCGCTTGGCCAGATATTCATTGACCGTGACCATATGGACGCCCTTGCCGGTCAGCGCGTTCAAATAAACAGGCAACGTCGCGACAAGCGTCTTGCCTTCGCCCGTTTTCATCTCTGCAATCTTGCCCTCATGCAGGCACATGCCGCCGATCAGCTGCACATCGAAATGGCGCATGCCGAGAACGCGCCGGGACGCCTCGCGGCAAACCGCGAAGGCCTCCGGCAGGATGTCGTCCAGCGTCTCGCCTGCCGCCAGCCGCTCCTTGAATTTATCGGTATTCGCAGCCAGCGACGAATCCGTCAGATTCTGCAAGTCCGCCTCCATCGCGTTGATCTTATCAACGGTCTGCTGCATACGCTTGATTTCTTTATCGTTGTTGTCGCCCAAAAAGCGCTTCAGGAATCCCCACAAAGCCGAACCACTCCTCAAAAATCTTTCCTTATAATCTGATAGACAATACTGACTTATGATTGTATCAGACAATCCCGCATAAGTCAAAGCCGCAAGGGGTGTTTCCAAAAAAAATTTGAACGAAGCGACGCAATTTCTTCAAAAAAACAACGCCCGCCGGAAAATATGACCGGCGGGCGCCCCGCATTGATATTCCTTTTTTACTCTTCCTGCGCGCCCGGCTGGATCAGGCCGTAGTTGCCGTCTGCGCGGCGATAGACTACGCTGATTTCTTCCGTCTTTGCGTCGCGGAAAACATAGAAATCGTGGTTGACCATGTTCATCTGCATGATCGCTTCCTGCTCGTCCATCGGCTTGATGGAGAAGTGCTTGGTGCGGACGATGGTGTACTCGCCCGTGTCTTCCTTCTCGCCGGCACGCGCCTGCGCGGCCTTGCTCTCCTCCGCCGCCAGCTCCGCCTTGAAGCCGCCCTCGCGGAAACGGCGCTGGAGCTTCGTCTTGTGCTTGTGGATCTGCCGCTCGAGCTTCTCGACCACGAGGTCGATCGACGTGTACATATCCATCGTCGCTTCCTCGCCGCGCAGCATGACGCCCTTGTCGATGGGCACCGTGACCTCGACGGTGTGGCGTCCCTTCGAGACGGTCAAAAGCACCGTGATTTCGCCGACCTTATCAAAATACTTCGCGATCTTGCCGACGCGCTTCTCGACGTAATCTTTCAGCGCCGGCGTTACTTCCATATTTCTTCCTCTTACCGTGAATGTTGCCATCAGACACATCCTCCTTCTCTGATAGAACGGACTCATCTGTCCGTTCTGCATACTGTACTTAATATTTCTGCATTTATGCTGAAAATCCTTCTTTTTTTGAAAAAACTCTATTTTGCCCAAAATCCCCGTTTTTCCGCTTCCGCGCAATACGCGTCGTAGAGCGCCAGCGTCTCCTCGTGGTGCTCGCGGATAAAGGCGAGCTGCTTTTCCTTTTCGTTCTCCGGCCCATCGAGATAGGCGTGGCCTGCCATTTCCAGCGCCTTCGCCGCTTCCGAGAGCGTCCTGCCGCCGACGGACAGCGCCGTGGATTTCAGGGCGTGGACATGCGTCGTGTAGTCCTCCCAATGTCCGGTATCGTATGCGGTCTTGATTTTCTCAAAGGTTTCTCCCTTGCGCTCGCAGAACATCTTGACGAACTCCTGGAACATCTCCTCCATGTCGCCGCAATACTGCATGCCGAGCTCTTTATCGATCTGCTGCCCGCCATCGGAATCCTCCGCCGCGCTTCCCGCGCTCTCCGCCTTTTCTTCGACGGGCGAAGCTTCCGGTTCCGGCTTGGCCGCTTCGACGGTTTCCGTTTCCGGCTCTTCTTTTGCCTCGGCGACCGCCTTTTTCGGCTCCGGCTCCGGTTCCAAAATCTTGCTCTCGGGCAGATAATCCTGGATCATGCGCTCCAGCATCCTGCTGTTGATGGGCTTCGACAGGTAATCGGTGAAGCCCGCCTCGAGGAACATTTCCCGCGCCCCGGCAATGGCGTTGGCGGTCAGCGCGATAAAGGGCACGCCGTGGCACTGGCTCTCCGGCATCGCCTTCGCCCGTTCCAAGGTTTCGATGCCGTCCATTTCCGGCATCATGTGATCGAGGAACACGATGTCAAAGCGCTTGGCTGCAATCTTGTCGAGGCACTCCATCCCGCTCTTGGCCGTCGTGATTTGGATTTTCGTGGATTTCAGGAGGCTCTGGAACACGAACAGGTTCATGCTGTTGTCGTCGACGACCAGCACCTCGGCCTCCGGCGCGATGAAGCTTTCGCGGTACGCCTGCTCGCCCTTGATGAATGCCTCGACGCGTTTCTCGAAATCGCCGATGGGCATGGGGTCGTTGATTTTCTGCGGAAGCGTGATCGTGAAGGTCGAGCCTTCGCCGTAAGTGCTTTCCACATCAATCGCGCCATGCATCATCTCGACAAGGCGCAGAGTGATCGAAAGACCGAGTCCCGTTCCTTCGACGTTGCGGTTCTTTTCTACGTCAAGCCGCTGGAATTTCGCGAACAGCTTGCCCTTGTCCTCCTCCTTGATGCCAAGCCCCGTGTCGATGGACGCGATGCGCAGCAACAGATTGCCGTCCTCCGTTGTTTCGCCGCGCACGTCGAAGGTCACGCTGCCTTCGGGCGTGTACTTGACCGCGTTGTTCAGGATATTGACGATGACCTGCCGGATGCGGACCTCGTCGCCGATCAGGCTGTCAGGGATCGACTCGTCCACCTTGATGTAAAATTCCAGCCCCTTCTGTTCCGCCTTGTAGCGGATCATATTGACGACGTCGTTCAAGAGCGAGCTGAGCTGGTACGCCGTCTCGACGATTTCCATCTTGCCGGACTCGATCTTCGAGAAATCGAGGATGTCGTTGATCAGCGAAAGCAGCGTCTCGCTGGCGCTCTTGATGTTCCACGAGTATTTCCTGATCTGCTCGTCGTCCGCCTCGCGCCGGATCATCTCGTTCATGCCCAGCACCGCGTTGATCGGCGTGCGGATCTCGTGGCTCATGTTCGCGAGGAACGCGCTCTTGGCCTGGTTCGCGCGCTCCGCCTCTTCCTTCGCTTCCTTCAGCTCCTTGCTTTCTTCCGCCTGCAGCGCCGCCGTGAACGAATAAAGCGTGAAAATGCTGAACAGCAGGATCAAAAGACCGAACACCCAAAGCACCAGCAGGTGGATCTTCTCCAGCCCGCCGGAAAAGAAATCCCGATCCGCGTAGCCGACCAGCAGGAAATTCCAGTTCTGCACCTCGGCGGCGCAGGGGAAATATTCCCCGCCCAGCGCTTCCGAAGCAAACGCCGCGGCACCGACCTTTTCGACCTCCGGCATCAGGCGATCGAGATCGATCAGCGTATGCTCGTCTTCCTTGTAGAAACGCCCGGAATCGGCATTCCCGCCATAATCGACAACCACGCGGCCCGTGTCCCGCTCGCAGAGGAAAATATGTCCCATTCCGACGCGGGCGGCCAACGGAAAGCGTTCTGCCACTGTTTCGCTTCGATAAAATTTATAGAGCACATAACGGATATTTTCCTCCTTGAGAACAGGCACCGTCACCAGCACGCCCCGCCCCGGATAATTGCGGATGGAACGCGCGCCGCGGAAGCTGTATCCGATCTGCTCGTTTGTCTCCTTATGGAGCGGCATGCCCGCCACCACGTTGCCGCCGTACTCGACGACGCCGATGGTCGCCGACGGATCGCGGGCCGCCAGCGCGTCGACGAAAGCCGCCGGGCGCAGATTCTCCCGCATGAAAAGGTCGCCCGCGTCCTCCAGCTCCCTTGCCACACTGTCAAGCTGCAGCGTCAGGTCGTTGGCCGCGTCCTGTGCCTTGTCCCGGACAAAATGCGTCGCCTCGAAATCGATCAGCACGTTCATTTTCCAA
>CAMVJN010000094.1 GCA_947167825.1 uncultured Selenomonadales bacterium
CGGCGGACGCGGGCATGGATCTCGTCTGCTGCATCACCGAGCACATCCCGGTGCTCGACATGGTGAAGGTACGCCATTATCTGAAGACGCGCAAGACGAAGCTCATCGGGCCGAACTGCCCCGGTATCCTGACCGTCGACGAGTGCCGCCTGGGACTGTTGCCGACGTACATCCACAAGAAAGGGCATGTCGGCGTCATTTCCCGCTCCGGCACCCTGACCTATGAGGTCACGTATCAGCTCACGATGGCAGGCATCGGCCAGACAACCTGCATCGGCATCGGCGGCGACCCGGTCAAGGGCCTCGACTTCATCGACGTACTGGACGCGTTCAATCAGGACGACGAGACATTGGCGGTGATGATGATCGGCGAGATCGGCGGCACGGCGGAGGAAGAGGCCGCCGCGTGGATCAAGGAGAACATGAAGAAGCCTGTTGTCGGTTTCATCAGCGGCCGTCAGGCGCCCCCCGGCAAACGCATGGGCCACGCCGGCGCCATCATCAGCGGCGGCAAGGGCACGGCGGCGGACAAGATCAAGGCGCTGAACGACGCGGGCATCGAGGTCGCGGACACGGTCGCCAGCATGGGCGAGACGGCGGTGCGCGTGCTGAAAGAGGCAGGACTTTACGAGAAGTGCCACACCTGCTGAATAAAATTTGAGTGTAAAAAGCTGCACGGCGTTTGTCGTGCGGCTTTTTTGTTGCGGGAAGCGCAGACTTCGTGTAAAATACGGAATGTATGTGAATTTCGGAAAGGCGTGTGTTGACGTTCATGCAGTTGTCGGAGTTTATGCCATTCTTCGGCGCGAAGCCGAACCGTGTTTTGGGCGTGTTTGTCTCGGCGGACGCGCTGTTTCTGGTCGAGCTGGAACAGACAGAGGAAGCGGACCGTTTTCGCGTGCGGCAGGCGCGGGAGGAAAAATGGCGGGGGACGGAGGCACCGTGGGAGAACATGGCGGCGTTCCTGGAAAATCTGATGCGCCTTTGCGTGACATACGGGCTTTCTTATGATCATATCAGCCTGTGCCTGCCGCGGGAGCTGTTTTTCGTTTACGAGCGGGAATTTCCGCCGTTGGAGCGTGAGGAGCTGGAAACGGCTGTGCGCTGGGACATCGAGACGAACGTGCCGTTTGATGAGGGAGCCTACTGGCCGGGCTTTGGAAGACACGAGGAACGGCTGGAGCTTGCGGCGCTGCCCTCGGAGTACGGGCGCGATCTGGTCGACGCAATGACGGCAGCGGGACTTGGCGTTTCGGGGATGACGATGGCGCCCCTGCATTTTTCTTGCCGTCGCGAAGACAGTCGCTTGCTCTGGCGCGATGCGGCGGTGGAACTTTCCGCGCCCGCCCGTCGGGAAAAATGGACATGGAATTTATCAATGGCGCTTTACGCGGCGCTTCGCGTTCATTATCCGTTGCTCGGAGTCGAATTTTTGCCGCGGGAGGAAAAGGCGGAACACGTGCGTCTTTGGCAAACGTCGGGAAATATCATTCTTGCCGGGTCATTGCTTCTGATTTCCATGCTTTTTGCGCGGAATCTTTGGCTGCTTTCGGCGGCGGACACGCAGGCGGACAGCTTGCGGCAGGAATATGCGATGGAAGCGCGGGAACGGGAAAAGATGGAAGGCCTTGCGGGCGGACAGGCGGAGGTCGAGGGGGCGGAAAAAGCGCTGCGAAAGCTGTCGGCGGAGCGGCGCTCGTGGTATGCCGTTATGAGCGCGCTCGGTACGGTGGGCGTGGACGGCGTGTACCTGACGGAATTGGATGTGCAGGAGGACGGCTCGTTGCTTTGCGTCGGACGTGCGACGGATCACGGGCATCTCGTCACATACCTGGAACGGTTGGGAAATGAAGCGGCGGAGCTTCGGGAAAAACCGCTTTTGAAGGAGTCATTGGCTGATGAGCAAGGCGAGCTTCGGTTCAAGCTTCGGTTGAAATTTTAAGGGGAAGAGGCGGCATGGGAGCAAAACAGGCGCGGTTGCGATTTTGCGTCATGGCAGTTTTGGCAGCGGTTTTGGGCGCTTCGTTTTATCTGCTGTCCTATGAGCCGCAGAGAAACGCCCTTCGCGCGAAGGAATCGGAGGCGGTCTCGCTTCGGCGGGAAATCGAGTCGGCGGCGGCATTCCGGCGCGCGCATCCCGATCCTGCGAAAGAGGCGAAGTCGGCGGCTGAACGGAAGCGTTATTTGGACGCTATGCTTCCGGCGCGGCTCGAAGCGGGCGCGTTTTTGGCTGTGGCGGAGAAACGGGCGGCGGAATCCGGCGTCGCGCTGCTCGGCGTCGTGCCGGAGGAGCCGGGAACGGCGGGCGGTTTCGCGGCGGAAAAGCTGCGGTTTTCCGTGCGAGGCGATTATTTCGCGTTGCTGGATTTCCTGTACGCGTTGGAACAGCGGGGACGTTTTGTGAAAATCGACGCAGTGCGCGGCAAGACCGAAGACGGCGTATTCAACGGGACGATAGAGCTTTGGATTTACGCACGGGCGATATAAAGGATAGAGAAAGAAGGAAAGAAAGCATGGCACATTTTCGGTTTTTGACGGCGGGGGAGTCCCACGGGCCGGCGTTGACGGCAATATTGGAGGGGATCCCGGCAGGGCTTCGGCTCGATCTGGAAAAAATCAATCGCGACCTTGCGCGAAGGCAGCAGGGCTACGGGCGCGGCGGCCGTATGAAAATCGAAACGGACAAGGCGGAGATTTTGTCCGGTGTGCGTTTCGGCGAGACCATCGGCAGCCCGATCACGATACAGGTCAGGAACAAGGATTTCGCGAACTGGACCGACCGCATGGCGGCCTTTGGCGATCCCGCCGGGGAAAAGGTCACGGCGGCGCGCCCCGGTCACGCCGATCTCGTGGGCACCAAAAAATATGACCGGGAGGATATCCGCGACATCCTCGAACGCTCCAGCGCACGGGAAACGGCTATGCGCGTCGCGGCGGGCGCGGTGGCGAAGCAATTCCTCGCGGCGCTGGGAATCGAAATCTCGTCCCGTGTGCTGAATATCGGCGGCGTATGTGCCGACGCGGATAAAAGGCAGGGAAACGAAGGCTCGGAATTGAACTGCCGGGACGCCGATGCGGAGGAGCGTATGAAAATGAAAATCCGCGAGGCGAAGGAAGCGGGGGACACGCTGGGAGGCGTTTTCGAGGTCACGGTGACGGGCGCACCGGTTGGGCTCGGCAGCCATATCCAGTGGGATATGAGACTCGACGCGCGGCTGGCGGCGGCGATGACGTCAATTCAGGCAATCAAGGGCGTTGAGTTCGGTGAAGGCTTCGGTTACGCGGAGCTTCCCGGAAGCCTCGCTCATGACGAAATGTTTTTGGATGAAGCGGGCCATATCGTGCGGAAGACGAATCACGCGGGCGGTCTCGAAGGCGGCATGACGAACGGCGAGCCGATTGTGATCCGCGCGGTCATGAAACCAATCCCGACATTGATGAAGCCGCTTCGTTCAGTGGATATCGCGACAAGACAGCCGGTGCTGGCGTCGAAGGAAAGGAGTGACGTCTGCGCGGTGTCGGCGGCTTCCGTCGTCGGCGAAGCCATGACGGCACTGACAATCGCTGCTGCCGTCACGGAAAAATTCGGCTGCGACGCCATGGGCGACCTTTTGCGTGTGATGGCCGATTATCATGGGCGTTTGCAGGAACAAGACTAAACGAAAAGGCTTCCGGGGAAATCCCCGGAAGCCTTGATTTCTCTATGGAGCCAGCTATAGGACTTGAACCTGCGACCTGCGCATTACGAATAAGTGCCCCTTTTTGAAGACAATAAGACACTTTTAAGACACCCCAAGACACCCGCTGAACGTATGCAATCGCTTGGTCTTTATGGCAGCCTAAAAGAAGGATTCAATACAAAATTTATTCTGTGGCTTCGAAAGATAGAATCTTATTCCTCCCCGCTTCCGTGAACATACCCGAAAAAAGTTCTTTGAAGCAGTTCTTACAGATGGAACGACCATTAAACCCATCGTGCTTCATTACTTCATACCACCGATCTATCCAACGTTTTGATACACCATCAGAAAAATCGTCGTTCGATATTAGATTCTGAAGTTCATCCACATCAGCTATTTCTTGTGCTGAATTATACTTTTTCAGACAACGAGCACAGTGTGTTTGTGTCAACTCTTCCTGGGCCTCATACTCATTGCCGTCACACCAATGAACTGCTTTTGGGAATGTATAGACCATTTCAAGCGCAGCTTCTTTAGATATTTTTCCGTCATCATACATTTCAAGAACTTTTGTCATAATAAAATTAACTCCACGTCCTATATCATGACAACTCATAATGCTTACCTCCAATCGGTTTATGGCTCGCAAAAAATGAAGGAACCCTTTATCTCTGCTCCCATTCCTCAATCTTGCAGCTATGCGCTTTCGTCTCCTTGTTATAACTGATGCCCACCAGCAAGACTTTTCCGGAAAAGCCTTCTAATGCCTTGCAGTATTGCTTCTTTTTGATTTGTCGTATGGCTGTGTCGGCGGAATGGTTCCATTTCAATTCCACCAGCAGCGCCGGCTGGTTGGCATATTTCTTTCGTGGGATAAAGACCAAATCAGCGAAGCCCTTGCCCGCAGGAAGCTCGCGAACAATCGTGTACTGCTGCCGTGCGCTGTAATAGGCAAGGGAAACCGTATAGGAAAGCGCGTTCTCATCATTATAGGTGAGATGGCTCGTTTCCAAATGCACATTTTCAATGCCCTTGGCAACAGACTCTTCATCCTTGGCGAGGGTCGCGGAAAGAAGCGCACGCGACTCCCTTACGGCGGTGGCTACTTCGCCCCAGTTGTCGTCCCCTGTTGCGCTCGCATACTCCAGCAAGATTTCCCGGTTGGGGACAAATACTGCTTTTTCCTCGAAGTCATATCCGAGATAGCCCAAATGTACCAACAAGGTCAACACATCATCGGCACTTTTGAAGGTCGTCATGTCGTTCATGAAATTCGCCGTGGAGATATGGTGATGTTCCCCCGCCATAAGAGCAATGACAGCTTCGTGCAAACCGTCATAGTTCATCTCGATATACATTTTGAGAGCCTCGAAGGTTTCTGTTTGGTTCCAATAGGTATCAAAAATGCCGCTCGTCATGGCGGCCACAACGGAACGAGGGTTATAGACAGCTGCCGTATGTGGGAAGCGATACCCGTCATACCAAGCCTTGCATTCGTCAAAATCCCGCGAGTATTTCTGGCACAATAGACGCACC
Source organism: uncultured Selenomonadales bacterium (assembly GCA_947167825.1). Classification (GTDB taxonomy): domain Bacteria; phylum Bacillota; class Negativicutes; order Selenomonadales; family Selenomonadaceae; genus RUG12372. The sequence continues at coordinate 5,217 of CAMVJN010000094.1, forward strand.
TCATCTTCTGTGAAGCCTACATAAGGCGCCAATTCACGCGGGTTTGTCATGGAAAATTCCCAGAACATATTAAGCGCCGAGTGCGTCCCATATTTCTTGATAGGAAGAATGCCGGTCATGTAGGCAAGCCCGATGTACGGCTTGTCTTTGAGCCAGGCTCGTAAAAAGTCAAGGTATTCTTTCTGCCAATCCTTTCTGTTGCGGTATTCACGAAAAACGCAGTCCCATTCGTCTATGACAACGACAAAGGGAATCCTCTCTTGGGCATAAATGTCATTCAAAACGTCAAAAAAACTTGTCCGGTCAAAGTAGTCGCAATCAGGATACGCTTGAAGCAACTCCCGCAAGAGTTTCTTTTGCAAAAGAGTCAGCATATCGGATATGGTTTTCGTTCGGCTCAGAAAATCCTGCATGTTTAAGGCAATCACGTCATATTGGTTAGCGTGAGCGGCAAAGTTCAGATCATCAGCAATCTTGAGTCCGTCAAATAGTTTTTTGGCATCAGCCGTGCGTGTATAGTAAGCGGCAACCATATTTGCCGCCATAGATTTGCCGAAGCGCCGAGGACGGCTTACGCAAACGAAACGGTCTTCTGTTTGAAATACGCTGTTCAAGTAGCCGAGCAAGGCACTTTTATCCACATAGATGCGGGAACGTCGCGCCATACGGAAATTATTGTCGGTGGGATTCAAATAGATGCCCATAGAGACATTCCTTTCTGATGGTCAATTAAGAAGGAAAACGTGCAAGCAGAATGAAATCTTCTCGTGTATTCTCCCGCTATTATACCATGCTTCCTTGGATTCAGCACCCTTTTCCTTATCCCTCATAGAAAACAGCAGGAGCGGGTTCCCACCGCTCCTGCTATCATATCAGCTTGCTTTGCTTTTATATATAGCGGTCAACGCCATCGCGCGGGATTTTTCAAGTCCTGTTTCTGCGGAAGTATTTGATCTTCTCAGAACTCAACAGCTTGTAGGCTGCATTTTCCCGATATGCAGGATGTCGCAAAGCTCTTCCGCAGTTATTAGTTGTTCGGCAACATCATTCATTCGTTTTTCGCACCTTCCGGTGATTATCTGTAAGTTTGATGATTCTTCAGCTAATTGCTATCTTTCTTCTAAGGCATACAAAAAAGGCTTCCGGGGAAATTCCCGGAAGCCTTGATTTTCCTATGGAGCTAGCTATAGGACTTGAACCTACGACCTGC
>CAMVJN010000095.1 GCA_947167825.1 uncultured Selenomonadales bacterium
CCAGCTCCGTCCTCTCGCTGCTCCAGTAAGAGGAACTATCTCAGCAACATACCTACCTTTAGGCGCCATGAAAAGCCCCCGCTTTCGCGGGGGTCTTTTTTATACGTTCGTTATTCCCCGCCTGCGCGTTTCCAGAAAAACCAGAGCAGGCAGTCGAGGGCGGAGAGGACGGTCAGGATCGCGAGATCACCGAGATTGATTTCCGCGAAGCTGAAAGTGCGGATCGAGACGCCGGTAGCGACGAGACAGACGGCGAGCAGTGTCAGCAGGATATTTTTCTTGTTCATAGGAGACTCCTTTGCATTGGTTTGCAGAATTTTCTTCTATTATAATACGAATTGCGCTATAATATCGATAGTTTTATTCGGAAATTTTCGGGAAATGATGAATTGTGTTTTCCGTGGGAGGTTTTTTCATGCGTATCGTGATTGTGGGGGCCGGAAAGCTGGGGTACAGCATCGCTGAGCTTTTGTCCGGGGAACAGAACGACGTGGTGGTCATCGATCGGGACGAGTCGCGGCTGGAGGCGGCGAAGAATACGCTGGATGTGCTGACCATCGCGGCGAACGGGGCCAGCCCGATCACGATGAATGACCCGGACGTGCGCGGTTCGGATATCCTGATTGCGGTGACGGCGCAGGATGAAGTGAACATGATGGCTTGCATCCTCGCAAAAAAGCACGGCATACGGCATACGGCGGCGCGCATCCGCGATACGGAGTTTTTGACCAGTGCGAAGGAATACGTGAAGGAAAATTTCGATATCGACCTGCTGCTGAATCCGGAGTACATTACGGCGATGGAAATTTTTCGCATCCTGATGACGCCGTCGGCACTGAATGTGGAGGATTTTGCCGAGGGCAAGGTGCGGCTGTTCGAGACGAAGGTAAAGCCGGATTCGCCGTACGCGAATATCGCGCTGAAGGATTTGACGCTGCCGGATTCGGTGCTGGCGGGCATGATTTTCCGCAACCATCAGATGATCATCCCTCACGGCGACGACAGGCTGCTGCCGATGGACAACGCCTACTTTATCGGCAAGACGGAGAATATTGAGAAATTCAGCGAGGACTTCACGAAACGGGACGCCACGCAGCTCTCCCGGGTGGTCATCATTGGCGCGGGGCGTACGGGGCGCGTTCTTTCGGCGCGGCTGGCGGAGAAAGGTGTGCGCGTGAAGCTGATCGAAAAGGACAGGGAGCGCTGCCGCATGGCGTCGGAACGTCTCGCGGGGGTGATGGTGCTCTACGGCGACGGCACCGATATCGATCTTTTGACGGAGGAAGGCGTTGGCGAGGCGGATGCGGTCATCTGTCTGACGGAGGATGACAAGCTGAACCTGATGCTGGCGCTTCTCGCTAAGCACCTCGGCGCGCGGGAGACGGTGGTGCGCGTGGCGCGCAGCGAGTACGTCGACTTGATGGAAAAGGTCGGCGTGGACGTGGCGCTTTCGGAACGTCTTTTGTCCGCCAGCGAGGTTTTGGCTTTCGTGCGGCGCGGCGGCGTGGTGGCCGTTTCATTGCTGGAAGGCGCGAAAGCCGAGGCGGTGGAGTTCATCGTAGGCACCGGCGCGGCGGTGGTCGGCCGTCCGCTGAAGGCGGTCAGCCTGCCGAAGGAATGCTTGATTTGCGCCTATGTGCGCGGTTCGGAAGCGTATGTGCCAAACGGCGATTCGGTGCTGGAGGCAGGGGACAGGGCAATCCTGTTCATCCGCACCCAGCACGCGAAGAATGTTATGAAATTCTTTAAGGGGAATGCAGAATAGTAAAGAAAGAAGGAGGGCGGGGGTTTGCGAACGCGACTTCTTTTGTATCTTTTGGGATGGACCGCGATGGTGGCCGGGGTGTCGCTCCTTTTGCCCGTGCCGGTTTCCGTTTCGGAGGGCGACGGGTTTTGCTGGGCGTTCGTGCTTTCGGCGGCGGTTCTGATGTTGCTGGGCGGATGGGCGGCCCGGGCGGGGCGCGAGCATCCGGAACGGCTGTTGGTGCGGGAAGGCGCCTGCTTTCTTGTGGGCACATGGATTCTTTTGACAGTGACGGCGTCGCTGCCGTATCTCCTGACGGGAACGCTTTCTTTGGCGGACGCCTGGGCGGAGGGAGTGTCAGGGGTCACGACCACGGGGCTGACGTTGCTTGCCTCGGACGCGCCGCGATCGCTTGTTTTATGGCGAAGCCTGACGCAGTGGCTCGGCGGCGCCTGCATTATCCTTTTGCTTTTGACGGTGGTGCCCCAGGTGTCGGAATGGTTCGGCATGTCTTTGGTGATGCCGCGGGGGCAGCGGGCGAGCCAGCTTTTGTCGTCGATGCGGCGGACTTCCCGGCGCGTGATGGGCGTTTACGCGGGAGCGACGGCTGTGGCGGCGGCGGTTTTTTTGGCGCTGGGGCTGTCTGCCTTCGACGCGATGAATTTGGCGATGGTGACATTGGCGACGGGCGGCTGTTATGTGCCGGAGACGAACGTGGGAAGCCCGTTGTTCTTCCTGGCGCTGATGGCAGTAATGCTTTTTTCCGCCGGTAATTTCTTTTTTTACGCGGAAGTAACGCGCCGTGGATTGGTCGCCGAAGACGCGGGCGCGAAAGAGATGAAGGCCATGCTGCGTCTCGTGGCGGTGGCAGGCTTTCTCGTTTCTTTGCATCTGTGGGTCAGCGGAGCTTATGGCGTTTCCGAGAGCCTGCGGAAGGGCTTTTTCGCGGCGGCGGCTTTTTTGAGCACTACGGGAATGGATCCCGTGCTGCTTGCCGGTTGGCCGGATTTCGACCGCTTCGTGCTGATCCTTTTGATTTTTATCGGAGGCTGCATTGCGTCGTCGGCGGGAGGCTTGAAAATCCTGCGGCTTTCGGTGCTGGTGAACGCGTCCATAGAGGAGCTTCGGCGGACGCTGCACTCGCGCATGGTTTTGCGTGTTTCGGCTTTGGGGCGGGTAGTGCCGCTTTCGATGGTCGGGCAGCTTTTGAGTTTTTTCGCGCTTTATACGGCTGTGTTTTTTGCCTCGGCTATGGCGCTTTCCCTGGGGGGGATCGCGCCGCTTTCCGCTATGGGGCTTTCAGCGGCGTGCCTGACCAGCGCTGGGCCGGCGGCTCTGCTCGCAGGCGATGTGAGCGTCTATGCGGCGATGGGCGAGGGCTGGCGGCTCTTTTGTTGCGCCCTGATGCTGCTGGGGCGCCTGGAGGTGTTTTCGTTCCTGTTCGTGATCCAGACTTTGGCAAGCCGTTGGGAAGGACGGTGGTAGCGTGAGTTGGGGACGGATGTCGTTTTTTCTCGGTCGTCTTTTGTCCGGGTTTGCGGTGGTGGCTTTGGTTCCGTTCCTTTTTGCGCTGGCGGCGGGGGAAGCGGTGCAGCCGTTTCTGATGATGTTCGCGCTTTCCGCGGGGCTTTCCGCCGTGCTTGGCCGTTCGGGGGCAAGACGGGCGGATGGGCTTTCCCTGCGGGAAGGTATTGCGATAACAAGCCTGGGGTGGCTTTTGTGTTCGGGAATCGGTTCCGTTCCTTATATCTTGGGCGGTCATCTCGGAGTTATCGACGGGGTGCTGGAATCAATCTCGGGATTTACCGGGGCGGGGGCGACGGTGATCACCGCCCTGGCCCAAATACCGGACAGCGTTCTTTTGTGGCGGTCCATGACGCACTGGATCGGCGGGCTCGGCATCGTTGTCTTTTTCATCGCCCTTTTGCCGCAGTTCGGCGAGGGCGCGGCGCGCATCTTTGAAACCGAGAGCGGGACGCCCGTTCCGGCACGGATGCGCCCGCGCATGAAGACGACGGCGCAGGCGCTTTTCGCCATTTATCTGGCGCTGACGATCGCGGCTTCCCTCGCCTATTGGGCAGCGGGCATGACGATGTTCGACGCGGTGAATCATTCCATGTCCACGATTGCCACCGGCGGCTTTTCCACCCATGATGAAAGCGCGGCTTATTTCCGCAATCCCGCCATCGAGTGGTGCATGATTCTCTTCATGCTGCTCTGCAGTTTTGATTTCGGGATGTATCTCGGGATATTGCGGGACGGAGCGAGGGCGGCGCTGAAAAATGTGGAGATGCGTTTTTTTGTCGTCATGGTGGCGGTTGCGTCGTTCGTTTTGGCGGCGGAGCTTTTGGCGTCGGGCATGAACTTCGGGGAGGCCGTGCGTACGGCAATCTTCCAGGCCTCGACGGTGGCCTCGACGACGGGCTTTGTGTCGGCGGACTTTGACCAATGGCCGCCGCTTTCCAAGATGTGCCTGCTTTTCATGATGGCGGTGGGAGGCTGCTCCGGCTCCACGGCCGGCGGCATCAAGGTAATCCGGATTTTGCTGGTGGCGAAACTGATAGGGCTTGGAGGGAGACGCGCTCTTTCTCCTTCGGCGCGGGAGGAGGTGCGGCTCGGCGGACGGTCGGTCAGCCGGGAGGTACTCATGGGCGCGGGCTATTTTCTGTTCACCTATTGCGCGCTGGTGTGCTTTTGGTCACTGATTTTCGCGTGGGACGGTTCCTCGGCCTTTGATTCCATTGCCTTGGCTGTGACGACGATGGGAAATGTGGGGCCGGGTTTTGGGGATTGGGGTGCGACGTGCAATTATGCCGCGCTGCCGACGCTGTCGAAGTTGACGGTTGCCGCTTCCATGCTGATCGGGCGACTGGAAATATTCCCGATGCTTGCGCTGTTCCGTCCCGGATTTTGGAAAAAAGAGCGGGGCTGGGACTGAAGAAGCCTTCCCCTTTGGGGAAGGTGGCAGCCGTAGGCTGACGGATGAGGTTTTGTTGAATACTGCACCGCTTACGCGGTTCCCTCTCCTCAGTGGGGAGGGCTAAATTAGAGAAAGGGGGGATGGGCTTGGCTTGGCGCGTGGTCTTGTATTTTCTCGGTCGGATTGCCTGGGTCTGCGGCGCGGCTTTGCTCATTCCTTTTTTTACGTCGGTGGCCTATCATGACGAGGCGACGTTTTCCTTCGGCCTTTCGATTCTTTGCTGTATCTTGGTCGGCGGATCCTGCTGGAAGGTCGGGTATATGGAGGACGGGCTGATGACCGTCCGGGAGGGTATTGCCATTACAGGTCTGGCCTGGTGCATGACGCCTTTTTTCGGCATGCTGCCGTATACGCTGGGTGAGCATCTTTCGTTCGTCGACGGATTGTTTGAGAGCATTTCCGGTTTCACGGGCTTCGGGGCTTCGGTCATTTCCTCGCCGGAGCTTTTGCCGGAAAGCGTCCTGCTTTGGAGGAGCCTGACCCAATGGCTGGGCGGCCTCGGCATCGTCGTTTTCTTCATTACGCTGTTGCCGAAAGCGGGCCAGAACGTCATTCATATGTATGAGGCGGAGTCCGTGGGGCCGACGGAGGATCGGATGCTTCCAAGACTCAAGGATATGACAGAGGCGCTGGTCGTTATCTATATCGGACTGACGGCGATGGCGGCGGCACTTTTCGCGGCCTGCGGCATGCACGCCTTCGACGCGGTCAATCACGCGCTGACGACAATTGGCACCGGCGGGTTTTCCACGCACAGCGAGAGCATTGCGTACTTTGACAGCGTCGCCATCGAAATGGCGGTGACGTTTTGCATTCTGGTGGCGGGCGTAAGCTTCGCACTCTATTATCGGATCTATATGCGCGGCTGGAGCGCGCTGTCGGAAAATACGGAGTTCAAGGCGTATTTTGCGATTTTTTTGGCAGGCACCGTCATGCTGTGGCTGAACCTTTGGTGGGACGGAATTTACGGGCTTTGGGAATCCCTGCGTTACGCGGCTTTCCAGACGGCCGCGATTTCGACGACGGGCTTTGCGTCGGCAGACTTTGATCGTTGGCCGACATTTTCAAAGTGCCTGCTGCTCTTTTTGATGATGGTGGGCGGCTGCGCCGGCTCGACGGCGGCGGGCCTGAAGGTCACGCGGGCGGTGCTGCTCCTTCGCATGGCAGCAGCACAAATCCGGCAGCGCCTTCACCCGCGCATGGTCGTCAGCGTCCGCATGAACGGCGCCATCGTGCCGCCGGGCGTGCTGCTTCGCGTCGGGCTTTTCTTTTTCGTTTACCTGTTTTTTATCGTGTCCGCTTCGGCTTTGATCATGTTCGACGGGGTGCCGATGTTCGACGCGATCGGCATGAGCGTTTCCGCCGTCTCGACGGTGGGGCCGGCCTTCGGCGTGGTCGGGCCGACGGAGACTTATGCGCCGCTTTCCCCCTTCGTGAAAATGGTGCTGTGTTTCGTGACGCTTTTGGGGCGGCTGGAATTTTTCACGATCCTTGTGATGCTTCGCGCGGATTTTTGGCAGGAACGCAAAGGTTGGTAAACAGGACCGGATTGAAAAAAGCGGCGTGCAATTTGGTTTGTGTTGTGCTATAAAATATATAAGATAAATGTGTTTTGACTGGCGGTGGAAAAATGCAGGTGAACCCG
>CAMVJN010000096.1 GCA_947167825.1 uncultured Selenomonadales bacterium
AACGAACGCCCGTCGACATAATCTGCCAGCAGATGAGCCGGACGCCGCCTTGGGCGCGTGGGCTGCTGCTCCGGGCGGACGGTTACGAGTGCGATTTTTACAAAAAGGACTGAATATCAGTTATATAGAGAAGGAGAGTACGCCATGTGCATTTCAAGAACAAACCATGAGGGCTATCCTGACCCGACAGCGTGTGCTGCGCTCACGAACGTCATGAAGGAGAGCCGCTTCGTCTACATCTGCTCGCCGTACCGGAGCGATCCGCGCATCAATGTGCTGCGGGCGCGGCGGTACTGTCGGTTTGCTGTGAGCAAGGGACGCGTCCCGCTTGCGCCGCATCTGTATTTCCCGCAGTTCCTGTCGGAGTCGTCCGAGCGGGACGTGGCATTCCGCATGAATTATGAGCTTCTGAAGCTGTGCGGCGAGGTCTGGGTGTTCGGGGCGGAACGCTCGGAGGGCATGGCGTGGGAGCTTTCCCGTGCCAAGATGCTGAAGAAGACAATCCGCTGCTTCAACACATCCTGCGAGGAGGTGCCCCCATGCAGATGACCATCTACACAGCCAACTGCCGAGGACGGGAGGAAAACACTCTCTATCCGCACAGGCGCGTCGTGACGAACGCGGAGGAGTTCAAGGCCGCCATCGCAAACGACCACGTTTGCGCGGCGTTCAGGAACAATCACCGCAGCAAGGAGGATTTCATCGAGTCCGACGTGGATGTGATGGACTGCGACAACGACCATTCGGACAACCCCGACGACTGGATCACGCCGGAGTCGCTGGATACCTTGCTGGAAGGGGTATGCTACGCCATCGCCCCAAGCCGCAACAGCGGGAAGGAGAAAGGCGGCAAGGCGGCGCGCCCGCGCTTTCACATTTACTTTCCGCACAGGAAAATCGCCAGCCAGGAAAAATGCCGGGAGTTCAAGGAAGCCATCCAGCGGGAGTTTCCCATCTTCGACGAGAACGCTGTGGACGCGGCGCGGTTCATCTATGGACACACAACGGAGAATGTAATCTGGCACGAGGGCGACGTGACCATTGATTTTTGGTTCTCGCGCCGGACGATTCCCGAAGGGCAGCGAAACTCTACGCTCTCAAGATTCGCCGGACGTGTCTTGAAGCGGTATGGCATCTGCGACAAGGCGCACGGGATTTTCCTCGACGAGGCGGCGAAGTGCGATCCGCCGCTGCCGGAGGAGGAGCTTGCCACGATCTGGCGGAGCGCCTGCCGCTTCGTTAAGAAAGTACAGAAGGAGAAGGGCTACATCTCCCCGGAAGAATATGGGAAGAGCCTCAAGCCCGCCGATTACTCCGATATCGGGCAGGCGCGGATATTGGCGAGGGAGTACGAGAACGAGCTTCGGTTCACGACAGCCACGGACTATCTCCGCTACAACGGGAAATACTGGGAGGAATCCCGCGAGCTTGCCATCGGCGCGGCGGAGGAGTTCCTCGACCTCCAGCTTGCCGACGCGAAGGACGCGGTGGAGAAAGCGTTTCGGGCGCTCTGCGCGGCGGGACTGACGGAGGAAACCGTGAACGCGGGCGGCAAAACGCTGGAAAAGCAGATCGGCGCAGACCAGCGGGAGGCGTATCTTGCCTACATCTCCGCGACAGCTTACAAGGCATTCGTGATGAAGCGGCGGGACATGAAATATATCACTTCGGCGCTCTCGGCGGCGAAACCGCTGCTCTTGGCGCGGCCTGCCGATCTCGACAAGGACGCCTTTTTGCTGAACTGCCAGGACGGGACATACGATTTGGCGGCGGGAACGGCGGGACGGCGCGACTTCTCCCCCGGCGACCTGATTACGAAAATCTGCGGCACGGCTCCCGGCGAGGAAGGGCGGGAGCTTTGGGAGCGGTTTCTCTACACCATCTTTGAGGGGGATACCGAGCTTATAGATTACGTCCAGAAAATCTGCGGGCTTGGCGCGATTGGCAGGGTGTACATGGAAGCGGTCATCATCTCCTATGGTGAAGGAGCCAACGGCAAGAGCACCTTTTGGAACACCGTCGCGTGGGCGTTGGGAACTTATGCGGGAGGAATCTCGGCGGACGCGCTGACGGTGGGCTGCCGTCGCAACGTGAAGCCGGAAATCGCCGAGGTCAAGGGCAAGCGGCTCCTGATTGCCGCCGAGCTTGAGGAGGGAATGCGGCTTTCCACGGCCACCGTCAAGCAGCTTTGTTCCACCGACCAGATCAAGGGCGAAAAGAAGTACAAGGACCCCTTCGACTTTGTGCCGAGTCATACGCTGGTACTCTACACCAACCATCTGCCGAAGGTCGGAGCGATGGACAGAGGGATCTGGAGGCGGCTTATCGTGATTCCCTTCAGCGCCACCATAAGCGGCAAGAACGACATCAAGAACTACGCGGCGTATCTGCAAAAGCACGCCGGACAATATGTCCTGAAATGGATCATCGAGGGCGCTGCGAAGGCCATCCGGGAGAATTTCAGCCCCAAGCTGCCGAAGGTGGTCGAGGACGCCATCGGCAGATACCGCAACGACAGCAACTGGCTGGGCTATTTTGTGGAGGAGTGCTGCGAGGTCGGGGACGAGTTCGTCGAGAAATCCGGCGAGTTCTACAACGCCTATCGTGCGTTCTGTATGAGGACGGGAGACTACATCAGGGATTCGGCGACGTTTTATGCGGCGGTGGAGCAGGCCGGATTCAGGCGCTTTCGTAAAACGAGCGGGAGGTTCGTCGGGGGCGTCCGGCTCAAGAGCGAGTTTTCGGAGGCATGACGCCCATGACGGGCGTTGCATGTGAAATTCACGGAAGGGTATGACACGCATGACAGGCGGTTTGTGCAAAATCTGCGGTTTTTGCTGTCGCCCGCCGGTTTTGAGGGGCAGCCCCAAAAGCCAAACGGCACAAGGGATTCAGCGATTTCATGCCAACCACGACACCCTCTCACTAAAACCCCCTTTAGGGCAAAAAAATCGAAGAAAAAAACACCTAATGGGGGTTTCTGTAAGCAGGTGTCAGAGATGACACAGGAGGAGAAAAAAGCATGACTTTCTACACGTTCATGATGAGATACCGCAGCGACGAAGGCGCGAAACGCGATCTCGCCTGCGATATGCGGGACGACAAGGAGCACTTCCCGCGAAACGGCACGGGTAAATTTGACGGCTGGCACAGGGTTCTGCGGGGGTATCTGGAAGACCAGCGGGCCTGCGACGGATGCCTTGAGGTTTTCGAGGAATGTTGGAAGGAGTACGTGAAATGCGAGAAAGCGAGATTGAAAAGAAACTCGTCACGGCAGCCAGGGCGCGCGGCGGAATGGCAGCTAAGTTTGTTTCCCCAAGCATGAACGGGATGCCCGATCGCCTCGTGCTGCTGCCGGGCGGACGGATGGGCTTCGTGGAACTCAAAGCGCCGGGGAAAAAGCCGCAACTGGTGCAGGAGCTTCGGATGCGTCAGCTTCGGCGGCTGGGGTTCCTCGTCGCCGTGGTGGACAAACCGGAGCAGATCGATTACGTTTTGCGCCGCATCGGAGGAGGTGACGCCTTGTGAAGTTCGTGCCGCATGAATATCAGGCCTATGCTACACGCTTTATCGTGGATCACACAGAAGCCGCTATCCTGCTGGATATGGGACTCGGCAAAACAATCATCACGCTGACCGCCATTGATGCGCTTGTCCGGGATTATTTCGAGGTTTCCCGCGTGCTGGTCGTCGCGCCGTTGCGGGTGGCAAGGGACACATGGCCGGCGGAACTTCAAAAGTGGGAACACCTCGCGGGATTGCCCTACGCCGTGGCTGTCGGCACGGAGGAGGAACGAAAGACGGCTTTAAGACAGAAAGCCAGTCTCTACATCATCAACCGAGAGAACGTGGACTGGCTGATCACGAAGAGCGGCGTCCCGTTCGACTTCGACATGGTGGTCATCGACGAGCTGTCCAGCTTCAAATCCCATCAGACAAAACGCTTCAAGGCTCTGATGAAGGTTCGCCCGACGCTGAAGCGGATTGTCGGCCTCACCGGGACGCCCAGCAGCAACGGCCTCATGGATTTGTGGGCGGAGTTCCGGCTTCTCGACATGGGAAAGCGGCTGGGGCGGTTCATCGGGCAGTACCGGGAGATATACTTCAAGCCGGACAAGCGCAACCAGCACATGATCTTCTCCTACACACCGAAGACCGGCGCAGAGGAAGAAATCTACCGGCAGATCTCGGACATCACCATCTCCATGAAGGCGCGGGATTTCCTCGAAATGCCGGAACGCGTCGAAAGCGAGGCGGTTGTCCGGCTCTCCGACGCGGAGCGGGAGCGGTACGAGCGGATGAAGGCCGAGATGGTCGTGGAGCTGGGCGGCAAGGAAATCGACGCCGTCAGCGCGGCGGCTCTCGCCAACAAGCTCCTGCAGATGGCAAACGGGGCCGTCTATGACGAGGACGGGAAATCTATAACGCTACACTCCCGGAAGCTGGACGCGCTGGAGGACATCATCGAGGCGGCAAACGGAAAACCGCTCCTCGTGGCGTACTGGTACAAGCACGACAAGGAGCGGATACAAAAGCGGTTCGGCGCGGGGGAAATCCGCACCAGCGCGGACATCGCTGCATGGAACGCTGGGAAGATTCCCGTGGCGCTGATTCATCCGGCCTCTGCCGGACACGGTCTTAACCTTCAAGACGGAGGCTACATGCTGATATGGTTCGGATTGACCTGGAGCCTTGAACTCTACCAGCAAACCAACGCGAGGCTTTGGCGGCAGGGGCAGAAAAACACCGTGATCATCCAGCACATCATCGCCAAGGACACCATCGACGAGCGCGTGATGGCGGCGCTGGCGCAAAAGGACAAGACACAGGCGGCGTTGATCGCGGCGGTTCGGGCGGAACTTACAAAAGGAGATGGCACCAAATGAGGATTTATATCTCTCGTCCCTACACAGGGAGAGAAACAAAGAAGCAGCCGAAGGCAGAGCAATTTCACGGGAAGGAGTGACGCTGTATGAACGCGAAGGAATATCTGCGTCAGGCATGGAATATCGATCAGCGCATCAAGGACAAACTGGATCAGGTGGCGCGGCTCAAAGAAATGACCACGAACGTCACCTCGGTCATCAGCGATATGCCCCGGAACGCTACACCAAATCCCCAAAAGATGGAGGACGCTGTGCTTCGCCTCGCCGAGATGGAATCGGAAATTGACGCCGACATCGGCAGGCTTGTGAATCTTAAAATCGAAATAATGCAGACGATTTGGCGGGTAGAGGACACAAACTGCCGGACACTCCTCGAAATGCGTTACATCAATTTCAAATCGTGGGAGGAAATCGCGACGGCTATGGGAATTACCGTTCGTTGGCTTCATCGGCTTCATGCAAAGGCGCTGCGGCTGGTCGGCGAGTTTACTAAAATTCACTGACAAGCCATGTGCAGGCCACTAAAATTCACATGGAAGCCACTAAAGTTCACATCGAAGCCACCTTGAAGCCATCCGGGCCGATGTGATATGATAAACTTGCAAAAAGAATTGACGAGCCTCCGGCGAAAAAAACCGGGGGCTTTTTTCATGCCCGAAAGGAGGCGGCGCGATGCCGAAAAAACCGAAAAAACCGTGCCGCTATCCTGGCTGCCCGAGGCTGACGGACGGCGTTTATTGCCCGGAACACGAGCGCGTCGCACGCCATAATTACGAGCGGTACACCCGTGGGTACGATAACCATCAGCGGTACGGACGAGCGTGGCGGAAGATTCGCGACCAATACCTCGCGGCGCATCCGCTTTGCGAGAAATGCGCGGAAGCCGGACGGTTCGTCAAGGCCGCGCTGGTGCATCACGTGAAGCCGATTGCGGACGGCGGGACAAACGACGCGGAAAACCTGATGAGTCTTTGCGTGGCTTGCCATGAAAAGATGCATCGGCGGGGGCATAACGCCTGATTTTTCCAACCCGCGCCCCGTTTGGGGCGGGAGGGGGGCTAAAATCCACAGCCCTTGCAGGAGTAGGAGCGGCGCTCCCCATCACGCGGAAAAATCGGATTTCAAACAGGGGATTAACCCAAAGACCGCTATTTCCCACCGCGTTTCGCACGGGGCGCGGATTGTTTTGCTCTTGGGAAGCGAGCGGCAGAATTGAATATCTTTGAAAAAACGCTCGAAAATCGGGCGCTTTTTTGATTTATCTTTGAAAAAGGATGGTGATAGCGATGGCGAAGGACGGGACGAATCGGGGCGGAGCTCGCGCTGGCGCGGGACGCAAGAAAAAGGCGCTGGCGGACAAGCTCGCGGAGGGACGTACGGAAAATCTCAAAGTTTTACCGACGCCCGCCGATCTCAATGGCGAGGCTATGCCGCCCATCCATGAATTCATGAAAGCAAAACAGCGCGGAGGAAAAGACCTCT
>CAMVJN010000097.1 GCA_947167825.1 uncultured Selenomonadales bacterium
TGCGGGCTTATAGCCCGCGTCCCGAGCCACCCGTTTTACGGGTGGGGGCGACTTTGTGTCAGGAATACAGGTTCAGCATCGAGCCACGGTCCTTGAAATCATTTTGGGCGGCAACCGCTTTCGGGGAGTACATGGATTTCGCCGGATTTTCCTCGCGTCCCATCGCGGACGAGACGGACGGGAACAACTTGTCCTTGTTGAACTCAGCGAGCTTGATGCTTTTTTTTGCGCGCCCCGCGAGTCCGTCCTTGCCAAGCGCGTATTCCACGCTTTCCGGGCGGTTTTTCAGGGACGCCGCTAGGCGCGACGCGTTCACATGAAGCTTTCCGTTTGCATCAGAAGTGATGCCGATGGCGGAGAATGTTTTCATGGAGCCGGAGGCGTCGTTTACCGCCGATGAGACGGAAGCGGCGTGTCCCGATACTTCTTTGTTTTCCTGCAAAAACTCTTTGAGGTCGTTGTAACGGTCGGCAAAGGTTGCCACTTTTTCGACGGAATCCTCTGTCGGGACCGATGCCTGCTTCGGCTCGGCGGCGGCATGGGCGGCTTCCGCCGCGTGCTCCTTCCGTTCCGTCCTCGCGTACTCCATTGCCTCCATCGACGAGGCGGCTTTTTGTGCCTCTTGGAGAGTGGTGCGCAATTCGGCTTCAAATTTGTTTTTCGATTCGATATAGTCGGCGAGGAACTCGCTCAGCCCGGACACCGGCTTCAAGAGCGGCTTCAGCGTGCCGCTGTCCCCGGTTGCGCCCGCCAATCCGCTTACGGCATGGAAGACTTGGCTCGGGGCCTTGACGCCGTGCAAGGCGAGGGAGGTCATTTTATTGTCGGTCGTTGTCATTGCATTGATGGTTAACATATCGAACGACTCCTTTCCAATCCAATGCAGACACATTTCCTCATTGAACATTATATCAAATTTTCGGAAAATGAAAAGGGGGTATGAAAAATAAAGCAAAAAATAATAAAAAATAAAAATGGCAAAAAGTCAAAAAAAAGACTTGATTTTTTTTTCGAGAGCGATTATTATATGACTTGTGGTTAGCACTCGTCGGAGTTGAGTGCTAACAAGAGAGAAAGTTCCAATAGAAACAGGAGGCAGGTAAAAATGATTAAGCCATTGGGCGAGCGTATTGTGGTCAAGGTGAAAGAAAAGGACATGACGACGGCGAGCGGCATCGTTCTGCCGGACACGGCGAAAGAGAAACCGCAGGAAGGCGAGGTCGTGGCGGTCGGCTCGGGCAAGATGCTCGAGTGCGGCAAGGTTGCGCCGATGGAGGTCAAGAAGGGCGACCGCGTGCTCTTCGCGAAGTACTCCGGCAACGAGGTCAAGGTGGACGACGAGGATTATCTGATCATCCGTCAGTCCGACATCCTCGCGGTTCTTTGATTTACAGACGCTTTATAATTGAATTGAGATAATGGAGGCATAACGAGATATGGCAAAGCAGATTTTGTTTGGTGAGGAAGCACGCCGCGCGCTCGGTCGCGGCGTCGATGCGTTGGCGGACGCCGTCAAGGTGACGCTTGGCCCGAAAGGCCGCAATGTGGTGCTGGACAAGAAGTTCGGCGCGCCGACGATTACGAACGACGGTGTGACGATCGCCCGGGACATTGAGCTGGAAGATCCGTTTGAGAACATGGGCGCACAGCTCGTGAAGGAAGTCGCGACGAAGACGAACGACGTGGCCGGCGACGGCACCACGACGGCTACGCTGCTTGCGCAGGCGATGGTCCGCGAGGGTATGCGCAATGTGGCTGCGGGCGCGAATCCGATGGTCCTGAAGAAGGGCATCGAGATGGCGGTCAACACGCTGGTCGATGAAATCAAGAAGAAAGCGAAGACGGTCAAGGGCGACGACGTGGCGCAGGTTGCGACGATTTCCTCTTCCGACGAGACCATCGGCAAGCTGATCGCCGACGCCATGAGCAAGGTCGGCAAGGACGGCGTCATCACCTCCGAGGAGTCCAAGACGATGAAGACGGAGCTGAAGGTCGTCGAGGGCATGCAGTTCGACCGCGGCTATATCTCCCCGTACATGGTTACTGACGCGGACAAGATGGAAGCGGTTCTGAAAGATCCGTACATCCTGATTACCGACCGCAAGATTTCCACGATTTCCGACATCCTGCCGATTCTCGAAGAGGTCGTCAAGCAGGGCAAGGAACTCGTTATTATTGCGGAAGACCTCGACGGCGAGGCGCTCGCTACGTTGGTCGTCAATAAACTGCGCGGCACTTTCAAGGCGCTGGCTGTCAAGGCGCCGGGCTTCGGCGATCGCCGCAAGGCGATGCTGGAAGATATCGCGATCCTGACGGGCGGCACGGTCATCAGCGAGGAGCTGGGCCGCAAGCTCGACAGCGTCACGATTGCCGACCTCGGCCATGCGGGCCAGGTTCGCGCGACGAAAGACGAGACCACGATCGTGGACGGCGTCGGCGACAAGAAGGCTATCGCCGCTCGCGTCGAGCAGCTCAAGAAGCAGGTTGCCGAGACGACTTCCGACTTCGACAAGGAGAAGCTCCAGGAGCGCCTTGCGAAACTCTCCGGAGGCGTTGCCGTCATTGAGATCGGCGCTGCAACGGAAGTCGAGATGAAAGACAAGAAGCTCCGCATCGAGGACGCGCTGAACGCGACCCGCGCTGCGGTCGAGGAAGGCATTGTCGCCGGCGGCGGCACGACGTTTGTGGACATTCTCCCGGCGCTCGATGCGCTGAAAGCGGAAGGCGACGTGCAGACGGGCATCGACATCGTCAAGCGCGCCATCGAGGAGCCGGTTCGCCAGATTGCGAACAACGCGGGTCTTGAGGGCTCGGTCGTCGTCGAGGAAGTCAAGAAGGCCGGCAAGGGCAAGGGCTTCAACGCGCTGACGGGCGAGTATGAGGACATGATCAAGGCCGGCATCGTCGATCCGGCGAAGGTCGTCCGCTCCACGCTCCAGAACGCGGCCAGCATCGCAGCTATGGTCCTGACGACGGAGACTCTCGTCGCGGACAAGCCGGAAAAAACCCCCCCGATGCCCGCAGCAGGCGGCATGGGCGGCGGAATGCCGGGCATGATGTAAGCCGATTTGCAATATAAGAGTATGAAAAAATCCCTTCCGTTGTAATTTTACAGCGGAAGGTTTTTTTCATGGAAAACTCCGGTCCCGGCTTTGACGCTGAAAATTTCATCACAGGCAGGAAGATTGGACGGTTATAGGGAATTATACAATATTAAAGGAATTTCTATTGGCAGTAATGAAAGATTATCATGGTCACCAATGAAGGGGAGAGGAAAATGCGTTTTATCAGTTTCAGCGTTCTGTGGCGTTTGTTCATTGCGTTGCTTTTTTGCGCGGCGACAGGCGGGAGGGCGGAGGCGGCGGATTACAGCCGTTTGGAAAACTGGGCGTATTGCGAATCAATCGACAGTGAGAAGCCGGTGGATGTGTTTTTCGTCTGTCCGGCGGTGCCTTTCGGCAATAGCGAGAATCTCAATATGGATTTTACCGATATGCAGGCGCGGGCGAATTTTGTCGGAGCGACGAATATGGAGCGCGGCATTTACGATGAAAACGCGCGTTTCTTCGCGCCCTATTACCGCATGGCGGCGCTTTCGGTTTACGAGATGCCGGAGTCGGAGCGCGAGCCGTATTTGAAGCTTGCCTATGCCGACGTTCGCGCGGCGTTCCTGTATTATCTCGCAAAGTACAATGACGGTCAGCCGATTATCTTGGCGGGTTTCTCCCAAGGGGGCGACCATGTGCTGCGGCTGATGAAAGAGTTTTATAAAGACGAAGAGCTGCAGGAGCGTCTCGTGGCTGCGTATCCGCTCGGCTGGCGCGTGACGGTGGAAGATCTTCGTGCCGCACCGTATCTGCGTTTTGCCGAAGGAGAGATGGACACGGGTGTCATTGTCACGTTCAACTCCGAGGAACCGTCGGTGGAGTGGTCGCCGATTATCCCTGAAGGAGTGCGGTCGCTGGCTATCAATCCGCTGAACTGGCGTACTGACTGGAAAGAAGCGGACAAGAGCCTGAACAAGGGGGCGTGCTTCGTCGATTATAGCGGCAACATCATCAAGGAAATACCTCAGATGACGGGCGCGTATATCGACATGAGGCGCGGCGCGCTGAAAGTGACGGACGTTTCACCGGAGGAATATCCGTCAGGACTCTCGATTTTCCCGCAGGGCGTTTTCCACATTTACGATTATCAATTCTTCTATCGGAATTTACAGGAAAACGTGACGGCGCGTATTGAGGCGTATTTCTCCGAGAAGGACGAAGAAGAAGCGGCGTGTTGACGGAAGGGAAAAGGAGGAGTCTGTCGGCAAAGCAAAGCTTCTTTTGCGATGCAAGGTTGGCAAAAGAATGACGCGTTTCGGTTTCTGTACTGACGAAAACAGCGCACCGTTCCCATTTTTTGGGCGGCGCGCTGTTTTTTTGCGCTTTTTCCACTGAAGATGGTGCAAGCCTTATGACGACATTTTCGGTCGGCTATTCAATTTTCTGTTTTTTCCAATTTCCCTGCAGATAATGCGCGGGGCGTTTTTATTGAATCAAACTGTACTTTTACAGCGTCGTTTTCGATGGCGAGGACGACCCCGTCGCCGAAAGCGGCGTGATGGACGCGTTGTCCCACGGAAAGCGTCTGCTGTGCGTCAATTGAGTTGGCAAGTCGTGCGTCTTTCGCGGCGATTTCGTCACGGGCTTCCGCAATCAGCGCGTTGCCGGGCGCGGGGTCAAAGTCGAGCAGGGAGTTGTCTATGTCTAGCAAAAAGCGCGACGGGAAGCGCACGGAACCGTCGTTGAAAATCCCCTCCGCTTCCGACAGATAGAGTTTGTTCTGCGCTCGCGTCATCGCCACGAAAGCGAGCCGACGTTCCTCCTCCATCGCCTGCCGTGTCTTCGTCTTGCGGGAGGGCAGGACGCCTTCGTTCAGAGCCATCAGGAACACAACAGGAAATTCCAGTCCCTTTGCCGCGTGAATCGTCATGAGCCGCACGCGGTCGCGAAACGCATCCGATTCGGCGTCGCTCGCCGTGAACAGGGCGACATGGTTCAGAAAGTGGGCGGCGTCCGCTTCCTCGCCGCAGGTCTCTTCATATTCGCGGACGGCAGCCTTGAGCTCGGCCAGGTTGTCCAGCCGCTCCTGGCTGCCCTCGGTGCGAAGCAGCCGCTCGTAGCCGCCGACGTCGAGAATCGCGGCCAAAAGCTCCGATGCGGGCTCATCCGTCCGTTGGGCGAACGTCTCCACCAAGCCTACGAAGTCTTTTGCTTTCGTGCGCTTAAAAATCTCGTCGTCGAGATTTCGCTGAAGCGATTGATATAGCGTACAGTTTTCTTTTTCGGCAAATTCTTCGAGGAATGCCATGCGCCTTTGGCCGAGGTTTCGCTTTGGCAGATTCGCGACGCGGCGGAAGGACAGGTCGTCCTTGTAAACGACCATACGGAGATAGGACAGCGCGTCCTTGATTTCGCGGCGCGCAAAGAAAGGTGTGCCGCTGTAAATCGCGTAAGGGATTTTCGCGTCAATCAGCGCTTCTTCCAGCGCGCGCGTCACATAATGGGCGCGGTACAACACTGCCATTTCGGCGTATTTCGCACCCTCTGCCTTCAGCCTCGCAATTTGATCGGCAATCCAGCGGGCCTCATCCTTGGCGTTCGATCCGTGATGGCAGACGGGCAGAGGCCCGGTTTCGCGAACCGGCAGCAAATCCTTCTTGATACGGTGTTGATTTTTCCCGATCAGGGAATTGACGGCGGACAGGATTTCCGGCGTCGAGCGGTAATTTTTCATCATCAGCACGGTTTTCGCATGCGGGAAGTGCAGGCCGAAGTCCAGCAAAAAGCGGCCGTTGGCGCCGCGCCAGGTGTAGATGGTTTGGTCGGGGTCACCCACGACGAAAAGATTCCCGTGATGGGCGACAAGCGCTTTCAGCAGCCGGTACTGCAAATCGTCGATGTCCTGAAATTCGTCGACCATTACGTATTCGAGCCGCTCCTGCCATTTTTGGCGGATCGCTTCGTTTTTCCCGAAGATGTGCAGCGTGAAGATGATCAAGTCGTTGTAGTCGAGGGCGAAGCATTTTTTCTCCTGCCAGAGATAGCCGAGGAAAATGAT
>CAMVJN010000098.1 GCA_947167825.1 uncultured Selenomonadales bacterium
ATTCACACCGGCGATTTGATGCTGTATAATGGAAACTGCATCGTGCTCTTTTATCAGGATTTTTCCACGAGCTATTCCTATACGAGGCTGGGACGCGTGGAAAATCCGGCGGGGCTGGCGGAAGCGCTGGGACGGGGCGACGTCCCTGTGGCTATCGGCTTGCCCTGACTATTCGGCGTTTTCTTGAACGTATCCTTATTATTGTGGCGAAACGTGGAAAGGACGGTAAAAATGAAGTATCGCGAATTAGGCAATACCGGGCTGAAGGTCAGCGAAATCGGCATGGGCTGCGAGGGCTTTGCCGAGGACGGCTGCAAGATGACGAAGACGCTGTTCGGCCTCGCCGAAGAGAACGGCGTCAATTATTTCGACCTCTACACCTCGAATCCCGACGTGCGGCGCGCCGTCGGCGACGCGCTCGTCGGGCGGCGGAAAAAGTTTTATATCCAGTCCCATATCTGCTCGGTCTGGCAGGACGGGCAGTACAAGCGCACGCGGGACGTGGCGGAGGCGAAAGCGGGCTTCGAGGAGATGATGAAGCTCCTGCGGACGGATTATCTCGACGTGGGCATGATCCATTACTGCGACGCCCTTTCCGATTGGGAGGACATCGAGAAGAACGGCATTTTGGACTACGCGAAGGAACTGAAAGCGGCGGGGCGCATCCGCCATATCGGCCTTTCGAGCCACAACCCCGAAGTCGCTTTGAAGGCCGTGGAAAGCGGAGCCATCGAGGTGCTGATGTTCAGCGTCAATCCCTGCTACGACCTCCAGCCCGCCTCGGAGGACGTGGAGGAAATCTGGGCCGCCAAAAACTACGAGGGCGAGCTGACGAACATGGACCCGGAGCGGCAGCGGCTCTATGAAACGTGCCAGCGGCTGGGCGTGGGCATCACCGTGATGAAATGCTTCGGCGGCGGCGACCTCCTCGACGCGAAGCTCTCCCCCGCCGGAGTGGCTCTCTCGGTGAACCAGTGCATCCATTACGCGCTGACACGTCCGGCGGTAGCGACGGTGCTGGCGGGCGCCCATTCGCCGGAGCAGCTTTTGCAAAGCCTCGCCTATGAGGACGCGACGGACGAGGAAAAGGACTACGCCCTCGCCTTCGCGTCCTTCCCGCGCATCCGCTGGCAGGGCCACTGCATGTATTGCAACCATTGCGCGCCCTGCCCGCAGAAAATCGACATCGCCACGGTCACGAAATTCCTGCATTTGGCGGAGGCGCAAAAAGCCGTCCCTGAAACGGTGCGCGAGCATTACAAAGTTCTCGCCCGCCACGCGGGGGACTGCGTCCAATGCGGCGTATGCGAGACGCGCTGCCCCTTCGAGGTCGATGTGCGGGCGAATATGCGAAGGGCAAAGGAAGTTTTCGGGTATTGACGGCAAAAAGAAATCATAATTATAAAAGCCCCGGCTTCGTCATGCGGCGAAACCGGGGCCTTTCGATTTTTCGCAGACGCGCTCATTGGCAGAGGTGCAGGCCCGCGATGCCGGCGAGAATCAGCGCGATGCAAACCGCCTTTGGGACGTTCATCGCCTCGCCGAAGAGGAACACGCCAAGGGCGGCGGTCCCCGCGATGCCGATGCCCGTCCAGACCGCGTAGGAAACGGAGAGCGGCAGCTTTTTCAGCGCGAAGGACAGGCAGACGAAGCTCAGCGTCATGGTGGCGACGGTAAAGACGCTGGGCCACAGCCGCGAAAAGCCGTGGGAATATTTCAGCCCCACAGACCACGCAACCTCGAACATCCCGGCAATAAACAACACGATCCAACTGTTCATGAAATCCCCTCCGTATGAAAACAAAAAACACCTGCCTTTCGCCTGCTATGACCTGACGGCGAAAAGCAGATGTCTCCCCGATTACCCGGTGGCAACCGGCATCTTTCAGTGTTGATTGTAGCATACGCGGGGAAAATGTCAAGGAATCATTGAAGTATCGGGTTCAGGGCGAAAACGGGGTTGTGTCTTTGCAAGCAGTATTGTTCGACCTCATCCCAAAAGCCTTTGGCAAAAGAATAGTTGCGCTCTGTGTCCTCCGCGTCTGCTTCGTAGTATTACTTCAGCTACTGAAATTCACGAAATAATGGCTAAAATAATAGCATAGGCTGGAAAAGGACACAAGGAGAATCTGCGTCTCAATCCATGTACGGCTCCAAAAATGCAAAAATCGTCGAATAGTAAAGCTACGGCGCGATTTTCGGCGGCTTGTCTGCTTTTCCCGCCGTTGTCATACTTTGAAGCCGGGATGTTGCTGATATATGCCCTGCAACAGTTTCACAAAATCCAGCACTTCCTTCCGTCGCTCCTGCTTGTGGGTGCACAGCACGCAAGGCACCGTTTCCTCGCAGTCGAAAGGCGTCCAAGCGGATTCGCCGCGTCGAAAAAGAGCGTCACGGGACGATATATCGCGCAAGAATTGCGCGCATGACGGCGGCAGTCCGGCTGAACATTGCTCTACTTTTTGCACATATACGCGCATATAATTTTGACGGTTTCCGTTGCGTGAGGCATATCATATAAAAAACAGATATGCACATATATAAAAAATGCTTCCCAAATTTGGAACCCGCGTGTAAAATAAAAACGTCGAAAGGTTATCGCAATTTTTGGGGAGGAATGGATGTGGACGCGAAGAAGCACGCCGGGGAAATTTGCGTCGTCCTGTCCGCTGTCCTTTTCGGCATGATGCCGCTTTTCACGAAAGCCATCGCCGCCCACGGCGGCAATGCCTATATGTCGGCGCTCGGTCGTTTTGCTTTCGGCAGCCTTATGCTTTTGGCGCTTGCCCTTCTGCATCGTGAAGTATCGCTGAAAATTTCCCTGCGGCAGCTTTGGGAGATTTTTCCGCTCTCGCTTCTTTACGCGCTGACGCCCGTTTTGCTATTCTCCTCTTATGGATATATGGATACGGGGCTGGCGACGACGCTGCACTTCACGTTCCCCGTCGCGGTCATAGCGATTTCCGCGCTTCTCTTTCATGCGCGCCCGGACGGGAAGCAAATTTTTTGCGCGGTGCTGTGCGCCGCTGGGGTCAGCCAGCTCGCGCCGGGCGGCACCGCCGAGGCGACGGGGATTCTTTTGGCCGTTCTCTCCGGCCTGACTTACGCCCTTTACGTCGTTCTGCTCGGGCGCAGCCATCTCCAATCCCTTTCCGTGCTGACGATGGCCTTTTGGCTCTCGCTTTTCTCTTCGGCGGAGATCGGGACGGCGGCGGTCATGGCGGGGGAATTTTCCCTGTCGATGGACGCTTCGGGTTGGGGCGCGATGCTGCTCCTCGCGCTTTCGGCGACGGTGCTGGCGCTGGCGCTTTTCCAGAAGGGGCTTTTCGCTTGCGGCGCGGTGAAAGCGTCGCTCCTTTCCACCTTCGAGCCGCTGACCAGCGTATGGATCGGCTGCCTTGTGTTCAGGGAGGCATTGACAGCAAAAACGATGCTTGGTATTCTGTGCGTGCTGGCCGCAGGTGCGCTGCTGGTGCTGCCGTTTCCCATAAAAAAGCTTTCGCCCGTCACGCGAAGCGACACATAAGGAAGCGACGAACAAGTCCCTTCCATATATTTTTTCAAAAGGAGGATTTTATCATGCCGTATGTCAACATCAAGATCACCCGTGAAGGGAACGTAACGCCGGAGCAGAAACGCCGGCTCATCGAAGGGGCGACGGATCTCCTGCATGACGTGCTGGGGAAAAACAAAAAGACGACCGTCGTCACCATTGACGAAGTGGACACGGACAACTGGGGCATCGGCGGCGTGCCGGTGACGGAAATCCGAAAGAACCAGAAATGACGAAACGGGCAGGGAGTCCCTGCCCGTTTCGCATAAGGAGCATAAGTATGGACTTGCAGTCTCTCCGATATTTTCGCATGGTGGCCATGGAGGGAAGTTTTTCCCAAGCGGCGCAAAAGCTTTGCTACGCGCAGTCGAATCTTTCCACAAGAATCCGCCAGCTGGAGCAGGAGCTTGGCACGCCGCTCTTCCATCGCCACGCTCACGGCATCACGCTTACGGAGAAAGGCGAGACGCTTCTCTCGTATGCCGACCAGCTTTTCAGCCTTCTCATGGAAGCGGAGACCGTACTGAAGGACGACGGCACGGCAAAAGGAAGCCTTGCCATCGGCTCGATGGAATCCTCGGCGGTCACGCTCTTGCCCAAAATCTTGGCGGCATATCACCGTCGGTATCCGTCGGTCACGCTTTCGGTCATGACGGGCGTTTCGGAAACGTCCCTGCGACGGGTGCTTGACCGCACGCTGGACGGGGCTTTCGTCGCGGGAGCCACAAAGCACGCGGAGCTTAACGCCGTTCCGGTGCGCAAAGAACGGCTGGCGCTTTTTTCGACGGCGGCTTATGGAAAGGATACCCCTTATCAAGCCTTGCTGTCCCAGCCGCTTTTGGTCTTGCCGCATGGATGCTCCTATCGCCAGATTTTGGAAAGCTGGCTGAGCGCGGAGCAAATTTTTCCCGCGCAATCGGTGGAGTTCGATTCCCTCGGCGCGATTTTCGCCAGCGTCAGCGCGGGACTGGGGATTGCGCTTTTCCCGGAGAGCATGGCCGAAGTTTATCGGTCCAGCCGTGCCCTCCAATGCCATGAAGTGCCACCGTCCTACGCCCATGTCACGATTTCCTTTGTGTGGAGAAAAGACCGCCTGATGGACAGCACGCTCCAAAGTTTCATCCAAGTTGCAAACGAGAAAGGCGGCAAACAATGAAAAGACTCAACATGGGCGTGTATCTTTTCGCCCTCGGCCATTTCTGCGTGGATTGGGCGCAGGGCGCGATTCCCGCGCTGCTTCCGTATTTCGTGCAGAACTATGGCCTTTCCTATCAGGAAGCGGCTTCGCTGGTCTTCGCCAACGTGCTGCTTTCGTCGGTGCTCCAACCCGTTTTCGGCTTTTACTCGGACAAAATTTCGCTGCCGTGGCTGATTCCTCTTGGCCCGCTTTTCTGCGGGATTTCCATTACGCTGATTGGCTTTTCTTCCTCTTATTGGACGATTTTTCTCGCGGCCATGGTCTGCGGCCTCGGCAGCGCTCTCTTCCACCCGGAGGCGGCGCTCCTCGTCGGGCGCATTGCCGGGACGCGGAAGGGGCAGGCGCTTTCGACCTTCGCCGTCGGCGGCAACGGCGGTTTTGCCGTCGGGCCTTTGGCGGCAGGATTCTGCGCCTATACGCTGGGCATTTCCTCGCTGCTCGTATTCGGCATCGTGAACGCCTGCGCCGCGCTTTCCATTGCGCGCCAACTGCCGCAGACGCTCAATAGCGTCGTCCGTGCCGCCCACAAGACGACAAAGGGAAACGGCGAAAAGAAAAACGATTGGTCGTCCTTCGGGCGGCTTTCCGTCGTCATCCTCGCCCGCTCCCTCGGCTTCACACTGAGCAACACTTTCATTCCCCTCTTTTGGGTCAGCGTTCTCGCCGCGTCGCCAGGACAGGGAACGACGGCACTATCCGCGCTGTTCCTGATGGGTGCCGTTATCACCTATATCGGCGGCTTGATTGCTGACCGCACGGGCTTCATCCCTGTGCTTCGTGCCTCGTTCCTCGTGATGATTCCCGCGATGGCGCTTTTCGTGAACAGCACCAACGTCTGGCTCGCGTCGCTGCTTCTCGTCCCGGTGGCCGTTTCGATTTTCTTGCCTTACAGTCCGATGGTCGTCCTCGGGCAAGCCTATCTCGGCAAAAACGCGGGTTTCGCCTCCGGCGTCACGCTGGGACTGTCCACCACTATCGGCGGCCTTCTTGCCCCTGTCATCGGCTGGGCGGCCGACCAGTGGGGGCTTGTCACGGCGCTTCAAATACTATGGATCGCGGGCGTCATGGGCAGCGTTGCCGCGTTCACGCTGAAGGAACCGAAGGAGATTTAGACTAATCGCAGTTAGGATTTTTAAATCCTTACTGCGATTGCATGAGACGTCAGGCGCGCTTTAGCGCGGCTGTAGCCTGCGCAACAGGCGTATCTCAGACCAAAATTTTATTTAAAATTTTGGTCTGAGATACGTATTAGACGCATACAAGGCTTGACGGCAAAAACCGCCGGACGATGATTTTCGTCCGGCGGTTTTCTATTCTTTC
>CAMVJN010000099.1 GCA_947167825.1 uncultured Selenomonadales bacterium
CCGCCGAGCAGACGCCCGCCGCCAGCGCGGAAATGAACATCGGCCCGGAAATCCGCGTGTCGCGCCCAATCAGGATTCGCGGTTTTTCCTCGCCGCCCTTGCCGAAATAAAGCGCCGCCGCACGCCCCAGCCGATACGCGAGCTCCGGCGTCAGCTCCAGGTTGGCCTCGCCGCGCACGCCGTCCGTCCCAAACATTCTCGCCATGATTTATGTTCCTCCTGCCGATTCGATTCATTTGATAAATACTTCTCTATATTCTATCGTTTTTCCCCAAAAAAGCAAGTGCCGCTTTCAGGCCGTCCACCGCCGCGCTCATGATGCCGCCCGCGTAGCCCGCGCCCTCGCCGACGGGATAAAGCCCCGGCGTCGAAACGGAAACGAAGCTTTCACGGTCGCGCAAAATCCGGCAGGGCGCCGACGAGCGCATCTCGACGCCGGTCATCGGCACGTCCGGCGCGGCGAATCCCGCAATTTTCGCGTCGAAAGCGGGCAAAGCGTCTCGAAGCGTCCGCGTGACGAAGGGCGGCAGGCAATCGTCGAGACAACAGGGCGCAACGCCGGGGCGATAAGTCGGCATAACGCAAAAATCGCTGCTGCCCGCCGTTCCTCGCAAAAAATCCCCGACGCTTTGCACCGGCGCGCGAAAGTCTCCGCCCGCTGCCCGAAACGCCGCCGTCTCATATTCCCGCTGGAACGCGACGCCGCCAAGAACATCGCCGCCGAAATCCTCGGGACGCACCTGCACGAGAAGCGCGGCGTTCGCAACGCCGGAACCCCGCGCAAAAAGGCTCATGCCGTTCGTCGTCAATCCGCCTTTTTCCGAAGCCGCCGCAACGACCTGCCCGCCGGGGCACATACAAAAGGAGTACGCGCCCCGCCCCGTCGCAGCGTCCTGAAAGGTCAGTGCATAATCCGCCGCGCCGAGGCGCGAATTGCCCGCGTCCGCGCCGTATTGCGCCCGGTCGATCCATGCCTGCGGATGCTCGATACGGACGCCGACAGCGAAGGCCTTCGCCTCCATCGCGACGCCTTTTTCATAAAGCATCCGATAAGTGTCCCGCGCCGAATGGCCGACAGCCAATAGCGCCGTGTCCGTCTCAACGCGTTCCCCGCCTGAAAGACGAACGGCCCGCACGCCTTCCGGGCCAAGCTCCAGTTCCTCCATTCGCGCGCCGAAACGGATTTCCCCGCCGCGCCGGATCACCTCCTCGCGGATTGCCTTCACAACACCGCGCAAACGGTCGGTTCCGATATGGGGTTTCGCCAAATACCGGATCTCCCCCGGCGCACCCGCGCGAACAAAAACGTCAATAACGTCCCTTTGCAGCGGATCGCCGCCCCTCGCCGTCAGTTTTCCGTCGGAAAACGTCCCCGCGCCGCCCTCGCCGAACTGCACGTTCGTATTCACGTCCAGCGGACCGCCCGACCAAAACCGTTCGATGGCCGCATGGCGCGCGTCCACGTCTTGGCCGCGCTCGACGACAAGCGGCGCGCAGCCCGCCGCTGCAAGCGCCAATGACGCGAACATCCCCGCAGGACCAAATCCGACGACGACAGGCCGCTTTTCCGGCACGAATGTTTTTGCTTCCGCGAGACGTTCAAAAACGGACGCCTCTTTCCCCGGCGCTGCGGCGATTTTTTTATCGCGCCGGAACTTCGCGAGAATTCGCCTTTCGCTTTCCTCCGTTTCCACATCCAGCACATAGGAAAAACAAATCGGCGCGCCGTGCCGCCGACGTGCGTCCACGGCCCGGCGCACGATTTCCGCGCGCCGCACGGATTCGCGGCGAAGCGAAAGCCGTTCCGCCGCGATTTCCTCCGGCGTGCGCATATCGCCAACAGACACGGCCAATCCCGAAATCCGTATCATAAATCCTCCCATGCAAAAACCCGACGGACGACAGTGCCCCCGCCGGGTAAATGCCTTACTGCTTTTTGATTAACAGACGTACCGTCACCATTTTGTTTGTAACCGTCACGCCTTCCGGCAGAACCAATGCTACCGTCCGTTCCGTTTGCTCCGTCAGCCCGACGACGGGAATCGGCTCCGTCGAAAGTGTCGTCACTGCGTCCAGTGCCGCGCTCGTGCCCGCCAGCTCGACGCGCGACGGTTCCACGCGAATATCCGACAACGTATAGCCGGACGCCACTGCTCCCTCAATCGTCGGCTTCACATCAACCACCTTGCGCGACAAGCTCCGTGCAAAGTTCACATGCGCCGAAATCACCTTCGGTACGACGCGGACGTCCTCCACACTTTCTCCGTCCTCGTTCACCGGCAGCAGCGTGACGTCGATATCCAGATCGCCGGTCGCCATATTCGGGACCTGCACGGTTCCAACGGTCTCAGTTACCGTCTTGACGATTGACTGTGGCCCAATAATCGTCACCATCCGTGTATCGGGCTCAATGCTCGCCACCGTGAGCCCGGCAGGCGGCGCTCCGGTACGGATAAGCCGAAGCGGCATCCGCTTCTGGATAATCGGATCGATCGTGAACGTCACGGTCTCCGGCGTAACGGATACAATCTCCATTCCCTGCGGGATTACCGCCTGCACATGAAGCGGATGAATCCCCGGCTCCAGCCCTCCCAAATCGACAAAAGCATGAACCTCATTCGCGCTTGCCTCTGCGAGGATTGACCTCGGCGCGCGCAGCTTGACCCGCACGCTCTCCGCGTTCTGCGTCACACGAGCCTCGTTAGGCGGATTCAGCACCGTCACAGGCACGGAAAAAGTACTTTCCGTCGCCGGGTTCTGGTCGTTCATCACAAAAATCCAAAGCACGCAAGCCGCGAGCAGAGCGACAATTTTCGCTGTCAGATTATGAAGGAAAAATTCCTTCAGGCTGTTCATTTCTTCTTCTTCCTCCAGTTCATGACTATTTCCTTCAAGCTCATCTTCTCCGGCGCAAAAATCGGCCTCAAATATTCCTTGAGCTGGATGGAATCAATTTTTCGATGGATATGCCCGTTTTCCGCCACCGAAATAATTCCAGTTTCCTCACTGACCACAAGCACCAGCGCGTCGCATTGCTCCGAAAGCCCGATAGCCGCCCTGTGGCGCGTGCCGAGTTCCGTGGACAGCGTGCGGTTCTCCGTCAACGGCAAAAGACACCCCGCAGCGACAACGCGCTTGCCTCGGATCACCACGGCGCCGTCATGCAGCGGTGTATTCACAAAGAAAATATTCCGCAGCAGCTCTTTCGACACAAGAGCGTCAAGCTGCACGCCCGTCCGACAGATATCGTTGAGCCCCATGTTCCGTTCAATGACAATCAGCGCGCCGGTCTGCACCGCCGACAACTCTCTGAGCGCCGAATCCAACTCCTGGATTACGTTTTCCGCGTCCTCGTCATTCAAAAACGACGAATGCGCCAGGAACCGCCCCTCGCCCAAATGCTCCAGCGTCCGCCGCAGCTCCGGCTGGAACACGATGGGCAGCGCAACGAAGAGCAGCGTCACCGCTTTCGACAGCAGCCAATCAATCACGTGCAGCTTGAACACATTGGACAGCATCGTCAGCACCATCAGAAAAATAATACCCCTGACCAGCGTGATTGCGCGCGTATCCTCGAGCATTTCGTATATTTTATAAAGAATGATAGCGACGAGAATAATGTCGAAGATATCCAGCACTTCCATCGTGGACAGAAGGCTTCGAAGATGCCCTGGCAAAGAGATCGAGAATCCCTGCCCCTGCGGCGTCGAGAAAAAATAATCCACATACATATCCATCCTCTTCCCCCCCTTCATCAATTTTTTCCTATGTTAAAGTCTCTCTATGAAAAGCATATAAAAATATTCTCTTTCCGCGCAAAAAAATCCTTCCGTCATGAAAATTTTTCAAAGCGGAAGGATTTTCCGTTTTATCAACAAATTCGCGGTACCAGGCTTCCCGTCGGCATATCCACGATGCGGATCCCGCCCAACGCCGTCTTCATCGCGACCTGCCCCGGCGCCTTGTCCGTGACGGCGCCGATGCGGCGCGCCTCTTTCCCATAGGGATGTGCGTGCATAACTTTGAGCAGAGTCTCCGTTTTTTCAGTGGGCACGAAAGCGATCAGCTTTCCCTCGTTGGCAAGATACAGCGGCTCGAAGCCCAGCAGCTCGCAGACGCCTTCGACCTCGGGCCGGACGGGAAGCAATTCCTCGTCCAGCAAGATTCCCGTGCCCGACTGCGCCGCGAGTTCGTTCAGCGTCGCTGCCGCGCCGCCCCTCGTCGGATCGCGCATGCAGGCGATTTCCGGCACGGCGCGGAGCATTTCCTTCACCAGCCCGGAGAGCGGCGCGGCGTCGCTCCTGATTGCTTCCGGCAGCTTCAGCCCGTGGCGCGCCGCCGTAATCGTCGCCGCGTGGTCGCCGAGGAAGCCGGATACGATCACGTCCATGCCCGGCCGGATATTCTGCGGCGCGATGTCCGCGCCCTCAAGGATTTTTCCGACGCCCGCCGTATTGATATAGATTCCGTCGCAGGCGCCGTGCCCGACGACCTTCGTATCGCCGGTGACAATCGAAACGCCCGCCTCGTCCGCCGCCGCCCGCACGTCCCGCAATACGCGCTTCAATTCTTCGACGGCCAATCCTTCTTCCAGGATCAACGAAAGGGACAAATATCTCGCCTCCGCCCCCGTCATAGCGAGATCGTTGACCGTGCCGCAGACCGCCAGCCGTCCGATGCTGCCGCCGGGAAAAAAGCGCGGCGCGACGACATAGCTGTCCGTAGTGAAGGCGATTTTCCCGCCCATGTCGAGAACCGCGCCGTCGTGCATCCGGTCAAGGATCGGATTGCCCAGGATCGGGCGCAAAACCTGCTCCGTCAATATTGCGCTCATGCGCCCGCCCGCGCCGTGGGCAAGCTGTATCGTCTCATCCATACTGAAAAATCCCCCCGCCGTATTTGTGCCATGCCGCGCAGACGCCCTCGGCGGACACCATGCACGGCCCCGCCGCGTGCTCCGGCACGCAAACTTTCCCGAACAACGGACATTCCTTCGGCGTGATTTTTCCCCGCAGCACTTCGCCGCAGCGGCAGCCGTTTCTCTTCGGCGGCGCGGGCGGCAAATCCAGCGGACGCGCCGCCGCAAAATCGAAGCTTCGGTACGCGTCCCGAAGCCGAAGCCCCGAATCGGGAATCGCGCCCAGGCCACGCCATTCCGCCGCGCAGGTTTCATACACCTGATGCATCATCTTTTGCGCCGCCGGATTGCCTTTGGCGCGCACCACGCTCCTGTATTCGTTCTCGATCCGGGCCTCGCCCGCCGCCGCCTGATGCACAAGGCGGTAAATCCCGCGCAGCAGCTCTGTCGGGGAAAACCCCGCCACTACGCCCGGCAAATGATATTCCTCCGCGAGAAATGAAAAACTTTCGCTGCCCGTGACGACGGCCACATGCCCCGGCAAAAGGAAACCGTCGATCCGCGCGTCCTCGTCGGCGAGCAGCGCCCGGATTGCGGGCGGCACCAGTTTCTGCGCGGGAAGCAAAAAGAAATTGCCTACATTTTCCCGTTCCGCCGCCAATACGGCGGCGGCGACCGTCGGCGCGGTGGTCTCGAACCCGACCGCAAGGAACACGACCTTCTTCCCCGGATGATCCTTCGCAATCGCCAGCGCGTCCAACGGCGAATAAACAATCCGCACGTCTCCGCCTCGCGCCATCGCCTCGGCAAGACTCGAAGACGAGCCGGGCACCTTCAGCATATCGCCGAAAGTCGCCACAATCACATCCTCCATGCCCGCATAGGCAATCGCCGCGTCCATGTACCCGTCCGGCGTCACGCAGACGGGACAGCCGGGGCCGGATACCAGCTCAACCTCGGCAGGCAAGAGCTGCCGCAGCCCCGCCCGGAAAATCGAGACCGTATGGGTGCCGCAGACCTCCATCAGCCGCAGGGGATGTTCCCTCCCCGCCGTGAGGCGTTTGATTTCTTCCAGCAATCGCGCCGAAAGCTCTTTTTCCTTTATCGTTTTTTCATCCATTCTGCGATAGCTCCAGATTCACCGTGCGCGGGCCGCCGTTCATTTCCGCCCAGAGCGCTTCCGTC
>CAMVJN010000100.1 GCA_947167825.1 uncultured Selenomonadales bacterium
CGCCGCCGAGATGGTCTGCGTTTCCTCGCTGGTCGAGCGGCTCACCTCGTCGATGGTGTCCATCGCGGCGACGACGCCCTGCATCCCGCCGGAAACGGTCTGCACCGCGTGGTTGATTTCCTCCATCTCCGTCTTGATCGACGATACCCGCGCCGTGATGTCCTGGAACTGTTCGCCGACTTCCCGGATGGCCTGCGTGCCGAGGGCGACTTCGTTTGTCCCCGCTTCCATGGCGACGACCGCTTCCGCCGTGTCGTCCTGGATCGCGGAGATGCGCTGCTTGATTTCCTCCGCCGACTGCTGGGACTGCTCCGCGAGCTTGCGGACTTCCTCCGCCACCACGGAGAATCCGCGTCCGGCCTCGCCGGCCCGCGCCGCCTCGATAGCCGCGTTCAGCGCGAGGAGGTTCGTCTGGTCGGCGATCGCCGAGATGCTCTCGACAATCGCCCCGATCTGCTTGGAGTTCTCACCCAGCTTCTTGACCACCTGCGCCGAGTTCGAGACGCTCTGCTCGATGCCGTTCATCTTGTCCATGGCGTTGGTCATGAGCTGCGCGCCGTGGTCCGCCGCCCCAGCCATCTGCTCGGTGTTCTCCGTGACCGTCGCCGCCTTTTCCGTCATGGCGTTGATGTCGAGGAAAGCCGAGTCGATATTTTGCTTCGCTTGGTCCACGCTGGTGAGCTGCTTCTCCATGCCGCCCGCGACCTCGGTGACGGTCTGCGCCACATGGGTCGCCGCCTCCGCCGCCTGCTGGCTCGACGCCGTCAGCTCTTCGCTGGAAGCCGCGACCTGCTCCGCGCTGCGCGTCATCTGCGAGATCAGCTCCCGGATATTTTTCATCATGCTGTTGAAGCCTGTCGCCATCTGGCCGAATTCATCATCGGAATCTGCCGCCAGAGGCTCCAGCCGGAGGTTCCCGTTGGCCATTTCGTTGATATGCCCCGTCAGGGCAATCACTTGCTTGACAATGCCGTTGGAGAAGAACAGGAGCGCCGCCGCGATCAGCACCACGCCCACAATCGTCACCGCGCCGTACATCAGGCGCAAATTCCGCAGCTCCGCGAACACGAAATCCTCCGGCGCGGAAACGACGGTGATCCATCCCGTCGCCGGGATGCGGTCATAGGCGATGACCTTGCTCTCGCCGCCCGCTTCCGATGTGAAATAGCCCTTCTTGTTGCTGGCCATTTCCGCCATGCGCTCTTTCAGGTACGGATTCTCCGTCACCGGCTTCAGGTTCTCTTCCTCGTTCGCCGACGCGATGACGATTCCCGAGGCCGGGTTCACGATCATGCCCTTGCCTTGGCCTTTGTACTTGATGGCCTTCGCTTGGGCGATCAGCGTGTCGATCTTGATGTCCTCGCAAAGCGCGCCCTCCGGTGCGCCCTGCCGTGCGTAAGGCATCGCCGCCGAAATGACCATGCCGCCCGTATTCACGTCCTTGTACGGATCAGTGAAAATCAGCTTGTTGGCCTTCTTGCATTCGATGTACCACGGGCGCTTCGTCCAGTCCGCCTTGCCCGTCAGGTTTCCGGCGTTCAGGCCGATCGCAAAGCCGTCCGACATGACGTTGATAAGATCCATCACTTCCTTGTCGGCCGCGACAGCCGCCACCAAAGACTTGCTCTGGGCGAACGCGTTCTCCTGCGCCGTCATTTTCGAGAGCTGCGTCGCGACACCCTCCGCGTATTTTCCTTTCTCCACCAGCCAGCCATCCGCCTGCGCCGACTGCCGCCCGATCTCCGAGACAATCTCCTGCTCCACCGCCGACCTCAGCGAATTTGCCGCCGTGAAGTAACCGACGACGGCCACCACCGCCATGATCACGCCCGCCACGCCCGAAAGCGCGAAAAACTTTTGCCTTACGTTCATTTTCCCTGGTCTCTCCTTTGTTTTATGACGTAAATACGTGCATTATTATCCTCTTTTCGCTCTCCCCTGTCAAGAATATTATATGACCTTATTCCTACGCCTCAAGTCACAAAAAAGCGGCCTTCCGAAAACGGAAAGCCGCTGTGTAGCCTATAAAGGAGTTCGTCAAATCACATTCATATTGATCATCTTCGCGCCGAAGATGCCGTCCAGGGCCGTGACTTCTTTCAGCACGTCCGCCGGGACATCGTCGTCCACGGTCAGCACCATCAGGTTCGTGCCTTCCTTGTCGGTGTTGCCCACCTGCATGCCGCTGATGTTGATATTCGCCTTGCCCATGATCGAGCCCACCGTGCCGATGACGCCGGGACGGTTGATGTGCGGGCAGATCATGATATGCTTGTGCGGGTCGAGATCCACGCGGTAGCCGTCGATTTCCACGATGCGGCCTTCCGATCCGAAGAGCGCGCCCGCCAGTACGACGCTCTTCTTCTCCGCCGTTGCCTTGACGCGGATGGTGTTCGCGTAGTCCGCCGTCTCCTTGCTCTTAACCTCGCGCACGCTGATATTGCGATCCTTCGCGAGCCCCGGCGCGTTGACGAAGTTCACGTTCGTTTCGAGGATCGGCGTCAGCATGCCTTTCAGCACCGCCGTGGTCAGAAGCTTCGTATTGACGTCGGTGATCTCGCCCGTGTACTCGACCTCCACCGCCGTGACAGCGCCCTCGGCCAAAGCCGTCGCCATGCAGCCGAGACGCTCCGCCAAATCGAAGAACGGCTTGATCACGTTCATCGCCTGCGCGGAAACCGGCGCCATGTTCACCGCCGTCATCACCGGCTCGCCTTTCAGCGCAGCGACGATACCTTCCGCAACGTCGATCGAGACGCCGATCTGGGCTTCCACCGTGGACGCGCCGAGATGCGGCGTCAGCGTGATGCCCGGCACGCCGCGCAGCGGATTGTCCTCCGCCAGCGGCTCGCTGGTGAACACGTCGACGGCCGCGCCTGCGACCTGCCCGCTCTTCACCGCGTCGGCAAGGTCCTGCTCGTTGATGATGCCGCCGCGGGCGCAGTTCACGAAGCGCACGCCCTTCTTCATCTTCGCGATGTTGTCCTTGTTGAACATATCCCGTGTCTCGTTCGTCAGCGGCATATGAACCGTGACGAAATCCGAGCGCTGGATGATGCCGTCGAGATCGACGAGCTCCAGGCCCATCGCCTGCGCCCGCTCCTCATTCACATAGGGATCGTAACCGATGACCGTCATGCCGAAGGCCGCCGCGCGCTTCGCGATGCCGCTGCCGATGCGGCCAAGACCGACGATGCCGAGGGTCTTGCCCATCAGCTCGACGCCCGTGTACTTCTTGCGATTCCACTCGCCCTTCTGGGTCGTCTCGTTGGCCACCGCGATATGGCGCGCCATTGCCAGCATCATGCCCATCGTGTGCTCGGTGGCGGCCGTCGTATTGCCGCCCGGGGAATTGATGACGATAATGCCGCGGTTCGTCGCCTCCGGCACGTCGATATTGTCCACGCCGACGCCGGCGCGACCGATGATCTTCAAATTTTTCGCCGCCGCCAATACGTCCTTCGTCACCTTCGACGCCGAACGCACAATCAATGCGTCGTAGTTCCCGATGGTCGCCACCAGTTCGTCCGCCGAAATCTTGTCCTTGACGTCGACCTCAAAGCCCGCCTCCCGCAAAATTTCGATACCGCGCGCCGAGACGCCGTCTGCTGCCAAAACTTTCATTGACGCTTCTCCCCTTCATTATAGATTCAAAATTCAAAATACAAAATCCATGAATGATTATACCATGTTAAAGAATGAAAATCTATGCTTGCGGAAGAAAACAACATCACACGGAACAAAATTTTTGTCCATAATTTTTGCGAAGTCTCTTTCCTTTTCCCTTCACTTCCTATATAATATAGGCAGGAATAGTTTATGTTTGTGCTGGAATTATGGGAAGGGAGTCTTACTTATGGCAACTGTCAGCGCAACTGCAAGGAACACAGGGATGATGTATCAGTTCGCGGCAAAATCGATGAACGGCAGCACGTCGAACCGTTCGATGCAGGGACTTCTCGGGGGACTTTCCTCGTCGAATTCTGCTTGGTCGAACATCACCAGCGCCGCGGGCAGCGGGCTTTCGTACGCGAACGCCGTCGCGTCGAACCGCACTTCGCTTTCGAGCCTGCTTTCCGAATACGACTCGACGAAGAAGAAGTTCACCACCGAATACGGCTCTGCGATGGGGGATCTCGCCAAGGCCTCGAAAGCTTTGAAGGACACAAACTTCAATGTGTCCGAGGTTGGAGATTTGGCGGAAACGGCGGCAAGCACGACGACTGCCGACACGACGAAAACGGCGGACACGAAAACCGCCGCCGAGAAGAAAATCGAGGAAAACACGAAGGCCGCCGTCGGCGCGGTACAAGATTTTGCAAAAGCGTACAACAGCGCCGTCAATTTCCTGAAGGACAACAAGGACGTCTCGAACCGCGTCTCCGCGCTCTCGAATTCCTTCAACGACGCCGGGTACTTCGCGCGTTCGCTGTCCAAAGTCGGCGTCACGGTCAAATCCACCGGCGAGCTTTCCGTGGACACCGAGAGGCTCACGAAAGCGCTGAAGGACGACCCGAAGTCGGTGGAGAACATCCTCGGCAAGGACGGCTTCGCGGGGCGCACCGAGAAGAAGGCGGAAAACGCCCAGCGCCAGAGCGACAAGATGTTCCCGTCCGTCTCCTCGATGATGGGTTCCTCCGTCTCCGACGCGAAGCGCATGTACTCGGCGAACACGGTGAACCGCTCGATGGCTTACGAAAGCCTCGGCTCGCTGCTGAACATGTACTTCTGAAAAAGCCGCAAAAGGGCTGTCGCATGAAGACTAGGGCGTGTTGATTGAATGAGTTTGTGCACCACAGCGAGATATTGTTTCGTCCATCAAGGAAGCGAAAGCGAAGGCGTAGCATCGCTACGTCGAGTTTTCGCTTATTACAAGCAGTTATGAGCAAAGCGAATTACTGCTTGTTATATGCATGGGACTCGCAACACGAGTCATCGTAGACGCAGAGGGACGGAAAAAGAGCCGCTGTGGTGTGCGGACGAATTAATCAACACGCCCTAAGCTTCATGGGCGGCCCTTTTTCTGATGATGAGGTCGCGAAGCTTATGATACAAAAAACACTGATAACCGGCAGCACGGACGAACTTTTGGAATATGCGCGGCGCCTGAAAGAGACGCCCGAATATAAAGCCTCCGGCGAAAAACTGGTTCTCTTCAGCGCCCCCTCGAATGCTGCCGGGGATATCGAACGGCGGAACGCGCTCCTTTCCGATTCCATGCCCGACGCGAAAATCATCGGCATGACAACGGAGAAAAAGCAGCGCAATGACGGCGCTGCCGGCATTCCGGCAGAAGAGAGCTGTTCCTTCCTGCTCATGGATCGGGCGAAGGCAGACGTCTTTTTCTACGACTGCGGAGAGATGCGCGTGGAGGATGCGGGGCGGCAATTTCTCCGAACCATCCGCGGCATAGAGGACGCGGCGTGTGTCCTCGTCTTTGCGGCGGGACTGGAATGCGAAATCGAGCAATTCATCATGACGGCAGCCGACGGCGGCGCATCCGGCGTGCCGATTCTCGGCGCGCAATCCGGCGCCCTCTGCGGCAGCTTTTTCAACGGCGGGACGTCGGAGCGCGGCATCGCGGCGGTCGTGTTCCGCGGCCCCGGTCTCAACATCCGTTGCAATTATGACATAGGCTGGAAGGCAATCGGCAAGGAGATGACCGTCACCGGCACCGACGGCGGAAACCGCGTGACAGGCATCGACCATATGCCGCCGACGGAACTCTACCGCGAATACCTCGGCGTGGAGCCGGATGAATACTTCGCGGAAAACGTCCGCGAATTCCCGTTCATCACCCTCCGGGGCGAGCGCGAAGTGGTCAGGACTCCGATAGCCTGCGGGAAAGACGGCAGCCTGGATTTCATCGCGAACTTCAAGGAAGGCGACAAAGTACGCTTCTCTTGCGCCAACCCGAAGCGGCTCATGGAAAATGCGAGGCTCTATGCCGATTCCATGCGCAGATTCGACCCGCAGGCGCTTTTCCTCGT
>CAMVJN010000101.1 GCA_947167825.1 uncultured Selenomonadales bacterium
TATTTGAAGTTCTTCCTTGCAAATACGCTCACGATTCTACTTTTCTCACGGTTGATGTCAAGGAGCAGAACAAGCGGGGCGCCGTCGGTACGCTGGGCAAGATGCCCGCCGACGAGGGGCAGGAAACCCAGTCCATCGGCCGCGCCGCAAATCGAAGGGAAACGCCGGAGGACTTTGCGGGCATCATCCTCCGCGCGGAGCCGGACGGCCGCTATGTGCGGCTCGGGGATGTGGCGGAAATCACCAACGGCGTACGGGACATGAATTATGTTTCGCTGCAGGACGGGCGGGAAACCGCCGCCTTCAGCGTTGCCCTGACGAACGACGCCAACGCTGTCGAGACCATCGGCCAGGTCAACGCGATTCTCGCGGAGGAGTCCCGCTCTTTTCCGCCGGACATGGAATACCGCACACTCGTTGACAGCACCCGATATGTGGCGGAGTCGATGAAGGAAGTATCGAATACCTTTTGGGAGGCGCTGGCGCTCGTCGTCGCGATCATGTACCTGTTCCTGCGCGATCCGCGCGCCACCATTATCGCCGTGCTGACGATTCCCGTCTCGCTGATCGCCACCTTTGCCGCGTTCAAGATTGCCGGTTTTTCCATCAACACGCTGACACTGTTCGCGATGGTGCTGGCCATCGGCATGGTGGTGGACGACGCGATCGTGGTCATCGAAAGCGTGGAGCAGCATCTCGAAAAGGGCGGCGGCATCCGCGAGGCGACGACGGCGGCGATGAAAGAGGTCGAAAGCCCGGTGTTGGCGACAACCTTCGTGCTGGCGGCGGTGTTCATTCCCGTGGCCTTCCTGTCGGGCATGACGGGCATCCTTTACCGGCAATTCGCGCTGACCATCGTCATCGCCATCTCCCTTTCCACCTTCGTCGCTCTTTCCCTGACGCCCGCGCTCTGCGTCATGCTGATCCGGGCGAAAAGCACGGCGGATTTCATTCGTCCCGTGATGACGGGAACGGGGCAAAACGAAAACGGCTTCTTCGCGCGCTTCGAGCGCGGGCTGGGCAAAGTGCGCCGCGCGTATCTGAAGGCGCTGACCGTCGTCATGCGCCGCGCTTTCGCAGTGCCTGTCTGCGTGGCCCTGCTGGCTGCGGGCGCCGCAGCGCTCTGGAATGTGCTGCCGTCGGAGTTCATCCCGACGGAGGACCAGGGCTATTTCATGGTGAACCTCAACCTCCCCGAAGGCGCTTCGATGAACCGAACGATTGAAAGCATCCAGCGTTTTTCGGCGGAGCTGGAAAAAGAACCGGACATTCGCAGCGTCCTCGGCATCGGCGGATTCGACCTGATGGCCGACGGCGCGAAGTCAAGCGCGGGCGTTTTGTTCGTCCCGCTCAAGGATTGGGGCGACCGGGAGAAATCCGTCGACGAGATCATGGAAAACGTCGAAGAAGCCGCCCTTTCCGTTCCCGAAGCCTCCGTCATCCCCATCAACCCGCCTTCGCTGCCGGGATTGAGCCGGATCGGCGGCTTCTCCATGATGCTGTTGGACGCCACAGGCCATACGGCGCAGGAGATGGCCGAGGTCAGCCAAAAAATCGAGGCGGCAGTCAATGATCGGCCGGAGTTCTCCGAGGTCTCGGGGAATTTCAATATTTCCACGCCTTTCGCGGAGTTCGCCGTGGACGAGGAAAAGGCGAAGGCGCTGGGCGTCAGCCTTGACGATATCTACGCGACGATGCGCGTAAACTTCGGAGGCGACGAGGTCAACAACTTTACGCGTTTCGGCCGCAATTACAAAGTCGTGCTGCAGGCGCAGGCCCAGTACCGGAGCGACAGGGAAAACACAAAGTTCCTGTTCGTGAAAAACCGGGACGGCGGCATGGTGCCGCTCGATACCCTGCTCCGTTCCAAGAGCCTCACCGGCTCCTCGCAGATTTCCCGCTACAACGGCGTCAAGTGCGTCAACTTTGAAGGGCAGGCGGGCGAAGGCTATTCCTCCGGGCAGGCCATGGACGCGCTGGAGGAAGTCGCAAAAGAAATCGCGCCGACGGGATTCCAGATCGCGTGGACGGGCGAGAGCCGCCAGCTGCGGGACGCCCAGGGCACGGTGCTGAAAGTGATGGGGCTTTCGCTGCTTTTCGTGTTCCTCTGCCTCGTCGCTCTCTATGAATCGTGGTCGATTCCCTTCTCTGTTTTATTGAGCGTCCCGGCGGGCGTCTTCGGCGCGCTCCTTACGGAACTTGCGATCGGGAGGGCGGGCAGTATCTATATGCAGATCGGCATCCTGGTGGTCATCGGCCTCGCGGCGAAAAACGCGATCCTGATCGCCGAATTCGCAAAGCTCCGCATGGATGCGGGCATGAAAGCCGTCCCCGCCGTATTCGCGGCGGCGAAGCTTCGGCTTCGTCCGATCCTGATGACGGCGCTGACCTCGATCATCGGCTGCCTGCCGCTGGCCTTCGCTTCCGGCGCGGGGGCGGAGGCAAGGGTCGGCATGGGCGCGGCGGTAGTCGGCGGCATGAGCGCCGCAACGATTCTCGGCCTGTTCTTCGTGCCGGTGCTGTTTGCACTGTTGGCGCGAAAAAAACAATGAAACGAAAATTTTTGTTTCGACACACTTCCGACACAATCGTCCTTTATACTTCAAACCATCAAAGATAACTTCTCTGCAAAAAGAAAGGATGATTCAAATGAAGAAAATGATGTTGGCGGCTATGGCGGCTATGGTGATTGGTTCGACGGGGACGGCGCTGGCGGCGACGCCGGATCTCGGGTTCTGCGGGGACAACGCCCCGGCTGTCGAGACGAGCTACGCGCATTGTGGCGGCGGGTACTACGGGCATGGTCACGGCGGCTACGGCTGCGACGGTTACGGACACCGCGGCGGACACGGCGGATACTGCTACGGTTACGAAGACAACGAAGGCTGACAAGGAAAGAACCGGCGATGAGGGAAGACAAATTTCCCATCGTCGTTTTTTTGCCTTGAGCGGACATCCCCGAAAGCAAAAGGGATCCACGGACAGCCGAGATGCAGGTATGAAAAACGCGGCATGCAAATGGAATCCGAAAGACTTGATTCAAAGAACAGGTTGGGGTATAATTCAAATGTCAACCTAATGCATTTTTATAGTTAACAAAAAGGGCGCGGGCCATGTTTGCAAGAAAAACTGCCGATATCACGGAGATTGCGTTGCTTACCGGATCTCTCTTCTGCCGCTCCGAACGATGTGTCCCGGGGCGGAATTTTTTTGCAACAACATTCGCCAATCTAGATAATACAACAAGTTGACGAAATATCTTATCGCGGATATGACAATCGGGGGATGGAATATGACTTTGTACAGCATGAAGATGCGCGCAAGCCGGACGGAGAATGGGAAGAGCGAGCATATATCCGGCGCGGAACGGATCCTGCCTGAAAACGCGCTGGCGAAAAACGCGGGTGCGATGATCGAGCGGGCGCTGCATCATTCCAAGGGGTGCGCGGATTATATACAGGTCAAGATTGAGGAAGCGCGTCCGGAGGAAATCGAACGCATCGAGGCATTGCCCGTTTCCACCCGCGAGACCGCGAACGCCGCCGAGGGGCAAAAAACGATTCTTTCCTTTTTGCGGAAAATCGGCATCGCAAACGGGGACGCTGTGATGAAAAAATTTCGCGAAACTTACGCTATGCGCGGCGCGATGCTGCTTGACGCCGACACTTTGGAGCGGCTGGAGCCAGACCCCGCCCGCGGGATTCGCGCTACATACATGGACGCGGAGCATGGTGATGCGCGAGGTTCCTGCGCGGGAAAGAATCATTTTCGGGAAGCCATCGTCCTCGCCAGCAAG
This sequence comes from uncultured Selenomonadales bacterium, assembly GCA_947167825.1. Classification (GTDB taxonomy): domain Bacteria; phylum Bacillota; class Negativicutes; order Selenomonadales; family Selenomonadaceae; genus RUG12372. The sequence goes on from CAMVJN010000101.1 coordinate 3,797, forward strand.
GTGGCGAACGCCCCCCATATCCTCGCGGAAATCTGCGTATCCGACGACCCCGGCTATGTTACGGGCTATGTCGCCTCGAAAAAAACGGGATATATCCGCATCACGCGCCTCAAGGAACCGGACGACCCCAACGGCGGCCGGATTTTTCTGTACCGGGGGCCGCGGGAGGACGTTCCGAAAACGATTGCTTACCTCGAAAAGCAGAAAACGCTGGTGAAAAACGCTCCGACTGCCCCGGCGCCTGTACCGCCCGTCGACCCGTGGCGCGTGCTGGGCGAAGACGTCCTGAGGCGAAAAGAAGCGGGCCTGTACCGTACCATCACGACCATAGAATCCGCGCAGAGCGCCCATGTCCGCGCCAACGGACGCGACCTTTTGATGTTGGCTTCCAATTCCTATCTCGGGCTGATCGACCATCCGCGGGTGAAGCAGGCGGCGGCGGACGCTGCCCAGATGTTCGGCGGCGGCTCCGGCGGATCGCGTCTGACGACGGGGAGCCTGCCGCTTCATGACGAGCTCGAAGCGGCGATTTCCCGCTTCAAGGGAACCGAAGCGTCGCTTCTTTTCGATACGGGCTACATGGCGAACGTCGGCATTCTTTCCGCTCTCGGCAGGAAGGACGCGACGATTTTCAGCGACGAGCTGAACCACGCGAGCATCATCGACGGCTGCCGGCTGTCCCGCGCTAAAACGATTATTTACCGTCACGCGGACATGGGCGACCTCGAAGCGAAGATCAAAGCGGTGCGTCCGTCTTTCGGCGTCATCGTCAGCGATGCGGTTTTCAGCATGGACGGCGACGTGGCGCCGCTGCCGGAGTTGATTGCCCTTGCGAAAAGATACGGCCTGCTCTCGATGATTGACGAGGCGCACGCGACGGGCGTTGTCGGCAAGACGGGGAGAGGGCTTGCCGAGCATTTCGGCCTTTCCGAACAGCCCGACGTCGTGATGGGGACGCTGAGCAAGTCGCTGGCCAGCGAGGGCGGATTTGCGGCGGGGCGGAGCCTTTTGATCGAATATTTGCGGAACACGGCGCGGAGCTTTATTTTTTCCACAAGCCAGTCTCCGGCGAACCTTGCCGCCGCGAAAGAAGCCCTCACGATTTTGGCGGAAGAGCCGGAACGGGTGGCGCGGCTGCAAAGGAACACGCAGGTTTTCATCGACGCACTGCGGGAAAACGGCGTCGAAACGCGCAGCGATTCCGCCATCGTGCCGATTATCGTCGGCGACGAGCGCCGCGCCCTGCGGGCGGCGAAACAGCTCTATGACGAAGGGATTTTTCTGTCCGCCATCCGCTACCCGACCGTGGCGAAGGGCAGCGCACGCCTGCGAGCGGCGATTATGGCGACCCATACGGAAGACGAGCTTCGGGCGGCCGCCGCGAAAATCGCTGCCAGCATCCGAACGCAGGCATAGGCCGCAGGAAGCTGCATATAACGCGCATTGCCGTTGCCAAGCATAAAAAATGCCCGTTTTGCACGGCAGCGCAATCCTTTATGTTTGAAAAAAAGTTTTCGTTTCGACACACTTCCGACACAATCGTCCTTTATACTTCAAACCATCAAAGATAACTTCTCTGCAAAAAGAAAGGATGATTCAAATGAAGAAAATGATGTTGGCGGCTATGGCGGCTATGGTGATCGGTTCCACGGGGACGGCGCTGGCGGCGACGCCGGATCGCGGGTTCTGCGGGGACAACGCCCCGGCTGTCGAGATGAGCTACGCGCACTGCGGCGGCGGGTACTACGGCGGCGGACGCGCAGGACGCGGCGGCTACGGCTGCGGCGGAGGCTATGGCGGCGGGTACTGCTGGGGCAACGAAAACAACGAAGGCTGAGAAAAACAGCAGAGGCTGTCGCGGGAAGATGATTTTCTTCTTGCGGCAGCCCCTTTTTGTAATCATGAATTATTCTGTGAATCCGTGAAGTCCTTGTCTTATATGCGATTTTTCTGGTCTGTTTTTGTTATGAAAATATTTGGAGTCAAAAATTTTTACTGGCGAATTGTCAAGCTAAGTGCAACGATTTTGAATGATAAACCTCAAATGGTG
>CAMVJN010000102.1 GCA_947167825.1 uncultured Selenomonadales bacterium
ATCTGATCGAGATTTTTTCCTCGGCGCAGGGCGAAGGGCCGTATATCGGCTGCCGTCAGGTTTTCGTTCGTTTTGAGGGATGCAATCTCAAATGCCGTTATTGCGATACGGCGCACGCAATCGGAAGCCATCCTTTTTGCGCAGTGGAAACGCTATGCTCGGAGGAGCCGGAGGTTTCCGCGTCCAATCCCGTTTCCGTTGAGGGGGCGGCAGGATATATCCGGCGCCTTTTGGATGCGGCGCCGCATCATTCGGTGAGCCTTACCGGCGGCGAGCCGCTTTTGCACGCCGATTTTATCGCGGCGGTGGCGCAGCGGATTTCCGCGCGGTTTTTTCTGGAGACGAACGGAACGCTTGTCGACGAACTTAAAAAAGTGATTCCGTATGTCGATATTGTCAGCATGGATGCCAAGCCGCCCAGTGCGGCGGGGGCATCGCTTTGGGACCGTCATCGCGCGTTTTTGGCGACGGCGGCAGAAAAAGACGTTTATGTCAAGCTTGTGGTTACGGCGGATCTGACGGCAGAGGAGATGTCCGATACCTGTCGCCTGATTGCGGATGTCCGGGAGGATATTCCTCTGATTTTGCAGCCGGTGACGCCCAAGGGCGGATGTGTTCCGCCGAAAGCGGAGGCGCTTCTGCGAATGCAGGAGCAGGCGCTTTGCGTACTGCGCGACGTCCGATTGATTCCACAGGCGCATAACATGATGGGGATACGATGAACGACGGGGGAGAGCCTAAGTCTATGGAGCAAAACGGCATAAAAAACGCTTCCCTTCGTTTGTGGGAAGCGATCGAGAAAACATTTGCCGAGCATACGGGTTTTCTTTTTTTGCTTTTTTTCTTCAATTATTTTACGATGGCGTGGTCGCTGGCGCTGAAGGGAGAGCTTGCTCTCTTGGTTTCCTGCGGTCTGGCGCTTTTCTTTTGTTTTGTGCTTTTGACGGCGGCGTTGCGTCGGTTTCTTTCCGATGCGTGGCTTTTGCGTGTGAAAACGGCGTTTCTTGCTGTTTCGTTCCTGTTTTTCGTCGTGGAATCGTTTGTCATGCACACTTATCAGGCGTTGATTGGCGCGGGGATTGTCAATTCCGTGCTGGAGACGAACCGAAAGGAAGCCGTTGAGTTTTTGCAGATGTATGTGACTTGGCGGGAGCTGGCGGCGGTTTTCGCCGGGAGTGTCGTGATTCTCGGTGCATGGCGTTATCTGCGAAAATTCTCTCTTCCGGAAGCCGGAAAGCGTGCGCTCTGCAAAGGCCTGATGGCGGCGGGGCTGGTTTCGCTTGCTTATGTGCTGCCGTATTACGCGGAATTTTTTGCCTGCAATTTGCTGCCTGCTGCCCGCATTGTCGGCGCGACGTCGTTGGCGATTGAGAACGCGATTGCCTATCATCGGCTGGCGGACGCTATCGACACGAAAATCGATCTTACGGAAAACAACAGCGAAATCAAAAATATCGTGTTTATTCTCGGCGAGTCGACGAATCGGAACCATATGCATTTGTATGGGTATTATTTGCCCAATACGCCGTATCTCGACGAGCTGCAGGCGAAGGGTGAGATTGTCGCATACAGCGACGTGATCAGCCCGCATTCGACGACGGTGGAGGTTTTGAGCGAGCTGTTCACGTTTTGCGATTACGAGTCGGAAAAGCCTTGGTATGAATACCATAATTTCATCGACGTGATGAATGCCGCCGGATATCGGACGCATTGGCTGTCCAATCAGGAAAGCTCCGGCATGTGGGGCAACGTCGCCCAGCTTTACGCGAATCACAGTACGATGCATAAATTCACGCGTCTCCGGGATTCGCTGGAGGATTCGGGTATTCTCGATGAGGAACTGTTCCCGATTTTGGACGAGGCGCTTACCGAGGCGTCGCCGGACAAGAATTTCTATGTGCTGCACTTGATGGGCGGACACGGGTTGTATTACAACCGTTATCCGTACTCGTTCCATAAGTTCAAGGCAGGGGATATCCGGCTCCAGATCGGCGAGCATTTCCGGGAAATCGTGGCTCAGTACGACAATGCGCTATATTATAACGATTATATCGTAAGCGAGATCATCAAACGTTTCCGTGACAAGGAGGCGCTGGTGATTTACGTGCCGGATCACGGCGAGGCGGTATATGACGAGGGCGGCAGTATCGCCGGGCATCTGGAGGAAAATCCGGACCGCCATATGATCGAGATTCCCGTGATTTTTTGGGCGTCAAAACAATTTCGGGATAAGTACCCGGAAAAATGGGAAGCCATCGAGGAAGCGGCCGATCGTCCGTATCGGACGGATGACATGATCCATACGCTGATGGACCTGGCCGATATCAAGACTGCGGAATGGAATCCGGCAAAGAGCGTCATTAACGATGATTTCGACGCGTCCAGACCGCGCTTCTTCGGCGACGAAAACTACGACACGCAGATTCGCGGGAAATAATATAAGGGATAATTATTCCTTCATAAAACGTTCGTAGCTTTCCCGCATTTCCTGCCGGCTCTTGGCGGCGGGCCACAGGCGGTTCATTTCGCTTGTACCGTTTTCGCCGCTTTTCCGCAGGGCGGCGGCCAGATGGTCGTAAATCAGCGGATTATTATCGGTCAGGTCGGCTACGAGCCGTTTGACTGTTTCCCGCTTCGTTTTTCCGTTGATGGGGCAGGGGGATTTGACCGGCCGCATTCCGTGATATTGAATTGCTTCGATGATTTCCCGCTCCCGAAGGTAGACAAGGGGGCGGATTACGGTCAGGTTGCTGCGGTCAAGGTAGGTTTTCGGCTGGAAGGTGCCAATCTGCCCGGAGTAAAGAAGATTCAGGAGCAATGTTTCCACGGCGTCGTCGTTATGGTGCGCGTAGGCCACTTTGTTGCATTGATGCTCGTCGGCGTAACGGTTGATGGCTCCGCGTCGGAAAAAAGCGCAGGTGAAGCAGGGCGCGTTTTTCGGCTCGCTTCGGATGACGCCGGCGATATCGACTTTGTGGATCTCATGGGGAATTCCCAGCGACGCGCAGAAGAAGGAAAGTTCTTTCGTGTCGAAGGCATTGTCGAACATCGGGTCGATGGTCAGCGCGCGCAGGGAAAATTTTTGCTTTGTTCGTTCGCGCATCATTGCCAGCGCGTATGTTAAAAGCAGGCTGTCCTTGCCCCCGGAAAGCCCGATCAGGATTTGGTCGCCTCGCTCGATCATTTCAAATTCGACGATGGCGCGCATGATTTTGCTGAAATACGATTGCGGCAGATGAAATTGCATATAGGACACTTCCTTTTCTGTCTTTCCATTATATCCCATATAGAAAAAAGTTGTTAGTTGAAAAAGTTGTGTTATAATATAAAAGTGCCAAAAAATGAATTATAGGGCTTAAAATAATATAATTTTTTGTTGCACTGTCTTATTAAGGAAGGGTTGCGTTGGGAAAGGAACTGCGTGGGGGATACACAACCGGCGCGTGCATGGCGGCAGGCGTCAAGGCCGCGCTTTTGTACCGCGCGGGCGAATACTGTGAACGGTTGACATTGGCCGCATTGGACGGCACAATGCTGGAAATTCCCGTCAAGGAAGTCCGGGAAACGGAGGACGGGATTCGTGCGGAGATTGTCAAGAACGCGGGGGACGATCCCGACATCACGAACGGCGCGTCGGTGTTCACGACAATCCGGGACCTTCCGAAAGGCAGCGGAATCGTGTTTCGCGCGGGCGAGGGCATCGGCACGGTGACGAAGGCGGGGCTTTCGGTTCCCGTGGGCAGTCCGGCTATCAACCCGGGGCCTCGGCGATTGACAGAAAATGTAGTTCATGAGCTTTTGGGCGATGACGCGGCGCTCGAAGTTACGGTCTCGATTCCGGCGGGCGTGCAGCTCGCCCAGAAGACGTTGAACCCTGTCTTGGGCGTTGTCGGCGGAATTTCCGTAATCGGCACGACCGGGGTGCTTCGTCCTATGTCGGAGGAAGGCTTCAAAAATTCGCTGTTGCCGCAAATCGACGTCGCGAAGGCGGCGGGGTACGACACGCAGATTTTCGTGCCCGGCAAGATTGGCGAGAATATCGCCGTGAAGTTCGGGCTGCCCCAAGAGGCGATCGTGCAGACCAGCAATTTCATCGGCTTCATGCTGGACGCGGCGGCGGAGAAAAAACTGAAACGGGTGTTGTTGTTCGGACATCTCGGCAAGCTGGCGAAGGTGGCGGCAGGCGTTTTCCATACCCACAACCGTGTCGGCGACGGTCGTTTGGAAGCGATGGCAGCTTATGCGGCAGCGGAAGGATTGCCGGCGGAAGGCGTTCGGCGCGTTCTCGCGGCGACGACGACTGAGGATGCGATGCCGGTGATTGAGGAATACGGCTTGACAAAGGTTTATGATATTTTGGCAGAGCGCGCGTCGCTCCGATCGGAGCGCCATGTATTCGGCGAGCTGACGGTAGGCACGGTGATGGTGACGCTGAAAGGCGAGCTTCTCGGCATGGACGGCCATGCGCGGGAGATTGGAAGGGATTTTCATTGGAGCATAAAATAATCGTGGCGGGTATCGGGCCGGGACACCCGGACTATGTTTTGCCCGCAGCGCTCCGTGTGATTCGGGAAGCGAAGGTGCTGGTCGGCGGCAGCCGCGCCCTTTCGGACTTCGCACAAGAAGGGCAGCGGACCATGACAATCCGCGGCGACATTCCGGCGGTGCTGGCGTTTATCCGAGAGGCGTTGTCGGAAAGCAGTGTGGTCGTGATGGTTTCAGGGGATCCCGGCTATTATTCGCTGCTTGACGCGCTCAGACGCGAATTCGACGAGGATTGCCTTTCCGTGATTCCCGGTATCAGCTCCGTGCAGTTCGCTTTTGCGCGGCTTGCGCTTCCGTGGCATGACGCGGGTCTTTTGAGCTTCCACGGCAGGCGGCCTTCCGACGCGGAGCTGGCTTATGCCCCGGGGCGTATCATTGGCATGCTGACCGATACGAAAAACAGTTCCCGAACAATCCCTGAACTTTTGATAGAAATGGGCTGGCCGGAAGACGCACAAGCAGCGATTTGCTCGCGCCTTTCCTATGAGGATGAGCGTATCGTCAGGACGACGCTGGCCGGGGCAGTTACGGAAAAAGAAGAGACGCATTGCGTGATGGTGGTGATGGGCTGATGGCCGGATTGGGCATTGAAGACGAAGCGTTTATTCGCGGCAAGGTGCCGATGACGAAACAGGAAATCCGTGTATTGACGATGGCAAAGGCGCGAATTTCCCCGACGGACGTCGTATGGGACGTGGGCGCGGGCACCGGCTCGATGTCGGTGGAGGCGGCGTTGCTGGCTAATCACGGCCAGGTTTATGCAATAGAGCGAAATTCCGAAGGCGTCAAGTTGATTGAAAAGAACAAGGAAAAATTCGGCGTCAGGAATCTGACGGTTGTCGAGGGGGAAGCGCCGGACGCTTTGAAAGGTCTTCCCGATTGTGACGCCGCTATTATCGGCGGAAGCGGCAGCCATCTTTCCGCGATATTGGACGAGATTTCCGCCCGCATGAAAATCGGCGGGCGAATCGTAATCAACTGCATCACAATCCAGACCTTGGCATCAGCTCTCGATTATCTGCGGACGCACGAAAGGGATTTTTCCTATGAGGCGATACAGGTGCAGATCAACCGCCTGCAGGCGGTGGGCGCCTACGATATGGCAAAGGCGATCAACCCGATTTACGTTGTGACGGGAGAAAAGAAATAACCATTTATATATCAGGAAATAGATTTAGGGGGAAAACAGAGCATGCAGGTATTTATTGTCGGCGCGGGGCCCGGA
>CAMVJN010000103.1 GCA_947167825.1 uncultured Selenomonadales bacterium
CGCGAGCTGGCCGGAACTCTTGCAAATGCTGGAGCGGGGCGAAATCGACCTTTTGAGCGACGTTTCCTATAAGGAGGAACGGGCGCCGCACATGCTGTATTCCGCCCTGCCCATGGGAGAAGAGGAATATTATATTTACGTTTCCAGCCGCAATACGAGGATCAGTCTGGACGACTACGCCTCCTTCAGCGGAAAACGGGTGGGCATAAACAAGGGCAGCGTGCAGAAGGATGTTTTTGCCGCGTGGACGGCAAAGTACGGTATAGAAACGGAAATCGTGGAACTGTCGAGCGGCGAAAAGGATTCTCTGGCCATGCTGAACAGCGGCGAGCTGGATATGTATGTGGGAACGAACATCGTCAAGAAAGGGGTCGGCGACGACGCTCCCATCCCCATTTTCAGCGTGGGTTCCTCCCCCTTCTTCTTCGCGGTGAGCCGAAACCGCCCCGACCTGCTGCGGGAACTGGACGCCGCCATGAGCAAGATACAGGATGAAAACCGATACTACAGCCAGCAGATGTATAAAAAATATTTCTACATCAACGCTTACAGCGCCTATTTCACGCCTGCCGAGGTCGACTGGCTGGCGCGCCGCGGCGTCATCCGGGTGGGCTATCGGGCCGACTATCTCCCCTACTGCGCAAAGGACAGCAATACGGGAACGCTGACGGGCGCCCTGAAGGATTATCTGGAACTCGCTGCCGCCGGCGTGAAAAACGCAAACATGGTCTTTGACCCGGTGCCGTTCCCCACCGTGGAAGCCGCGCTGGAAGCGCTGCAAAAAGGGGAAATCGACTGCGTATTCCCGGTCAACTTCTCGGATTACGAAGGCGAAAAGGCGGGAGTATTGGTGACCTCGTCGCCCATGCACGCAGACATGCTCGCGGTGGTGCGGAAAGACGACCGCGAAAAATATTCGCTGAAGGAAATCGAGAGCGTCGCCTATGTGAAAGGCAACCACTACCATGAAAACTTCGTAAAGAAATATTTCCCGAAATGGGAAGTCAAACTCTGCGACAAACGGGAAGACCGTCTGCGGGCGGTGGCCTCCGGCGAGGCGGACTGTTTCCTGATTTCCCTGTACCGGCTCAACAGTATTGCCGACCAATGCAATCAATTCAATCTGACGTCGCTTTCCACCGGGGAAGACATCAGCCTGTCCTTCGCCCTGCGTCGGGACGACGCCCAGCTCTACTCCATCCTCAACAAAATCAACAATCTTGTGCCGGAAGGCCCGATCTATTCCGCACTGGCAGGATATTCCTATGAAGACAAGAAAGTCAGCTTCGCGGATTTCGTGAAGGACAATTTCGTCCCGTTCATCGCCGCCGCCGCCACGATCGCCACGCTCCTGCTTTCCCTGTCGCTGTACAGCGCGAAGACACGGAAACAAGCGAAGGAGCGGCAGCGGCTCATCTCCGCCACGGAAAACGACGAGCTGACCGGCTTGTTCAACCGGAGCTTTTTCTATGAATACGCCCGACATTTCCTCGACACGTATCCCAACTTAAAAATGGACGCCATCGTGCTGAACATCGAGCAGTTCCAGCTTGTCAACGAATTGAACGGAAGGGACTTCGGCGACAGGGTATTGTGCTTCCTGGGCGAAGAAATCAAAACGTTCCTGGAGGGGACGATAGGCATCGCCAGCCGCATCGAGGCGGACCGGTTCGATATTTACTGCAAGCATCTCGAGGACTATCAGGCGCTGCTGGACCGTTTCCAGAACCGGCTGAATGAATTATCGCCAAGCGCCAGCATCCGCCTGCGCATGGGCGTCATGCCCTGGCAGGAGGGGCTGGGATCGGATCAGGCCTTTGACCGCGCGTGGTCGGCCTGCAACCGGGTGCGGGGCGGCAACAGGCACCTGATGATTTACAATCAGGAAATACACGCCCGGGAAAACTACAACCAGCGCCTGCTGAACGATCTGCGCCGGGCGGTGGAGCAGCGGGAATTCAAGGTATTCTACCAGCCCAAATACAACATCCAGTGCGACCCGCCCCGGCTGACCAGCGCGGAAGCGCTGATACGCTGGCAGCATCCGGAGCTGGGCCTGATCCCGCCCGACGATTTCATCCCGCTGTTCGAGGGCAACGGCCAGATCAGCATCGTCGACAAGTACGTATGGGCGGAGACGGCCCGGCAGATTGCCGCCTGGAAAGCAAAGTACGGCGTCGTCCTGCCGGTCTCGGTCAACCTGTCCCGGGTGGACGTGTTCGATCCGAAGCTGGAGGAAATCCTTGACGGCCTGGTAAAGGACAACGGGCTGGAACGTCGGACCCTGCACCTGGAAGTGACGGAATCCGCTTACACGGAAAACGCGGAAGAGCTGCTGAAGGTCATAGAAAGGCTGCGGAGCAAAGGCTATGAAATCGAGATGGACGACTTCGGCTCCGGCTATTCCTCGCTGAACCTGCTTTCCTCCATGCCGGTGGACGTCCTGAAAATGGACAGGGGCTTCATCCGAAACATCGAGCACAGCGAGCAGGACTTCCGCCTGGTAGAGCTGATCCTGGACATCGCCAAAAACCTGAAAATGCCCGTCATCGCGGAAGGCGTGGAAACGGAGCGCCAGCTCGCGATGCTGAAGGACGCGGGCTGCGACCTGGTGCAGGGCTATTATTTCTCCCGCCCGGTCCCGCCGGAAGAATTCGAGAAATTCATCGAATCCGAAAAAAGAGGATAAGAACACTCCCCGAAGCTGTCCACGTCGGCCTCATTATTCTCCGTGACTTTCAGGCAACGCAGACTGTATTCATGAAACTTTTTATATAGTCCCACTGCAAGCATCATGCTATAATGGAAGAGAGTAAGACTGAGGAGGATTCCATGGAGATACGGGTTTTGCGGTATTTTCTCGCGGTGGTGCGGGAGCAGAATATTTCGCGGGCGGCGGAGTCGCTGCATTTGACGCAGCCGACGCTTTCGCGGCAGATTGCCGAGCTGGAGGCGGAGCTGGGGCAGCCGCTTTTCGAGCGCGGGCGCAGGCTGGCCCTGACCGAGGCGGGCGTGATGCTCCGCCATCGGGCGGAGGAGGCCGTGGCGCTGATTGACCGCATCGAGGCGGATTTCCGCCACGCCGAGGACGTGGGCGGGACGCTGGCCATCGGCAGCGGCGTCTATGCGGCGGGCTCGGAGGTTATCCGCGCACTGGAGGAGTTTTCCCTGCGCTACCCGAAGGTGCAATATGAAATCTACACGAACAGCGCGGACACCCTCCGCGAACGTTTGGACGCGGGGCTTCTCGATTTCGCGCTCTTGCAGGAGCCCATCGACGTCGCCCATTACGATTACTTCCGCCTGCCGACAAAGGAACGCTGGGGCATCATCACGCGGACGGGCAGCGGCTTGGCGAAAAAGAAGAAAATTCGGAAGCAAGATCTCGCGGGGCGGCGGCTCATCAACACGGGGCGGCTGTCCGTCCGCAAGGAAGTCGAGCATTGGCTGGGCGACATGGCAGAGCTGCAAATCTTCGCGTGTCACAACCTCGTGGACAATTCGCTGCCGTTGGTGGAAAGCGGCTTCGCCGATGCCATAACCATCGAGGGCGCGGTCAGCCATTACGATCCGGCGCGGTTCGTCTTCCGTCCCCTCGATCCGCCGTTGACCTCCACCGTGGTGTTGGCGTGGAAACGCTTCCAGCCGACCTTCGGAGCGGCGGGCAGGTTTTTGGATTTCCTGCGGGAGAAGTTTGTGGAATAAATTTTTTTAAGGATATTTTTCAATCGGATTTTTCTGTTGGAAACAATGCGAAAAAACGTCCCGGTTCATTGCTCGTCGCAGAACTGGGACGTTTTTATCCGTTTATATTATTATTGCCCGTCATAAACCCATTTGCCGCTGATGCCTTTGACGGCTTCCTTGGCAGTGATCTCGGCGTCGCCGTTGTCGAGGTCGATCAAGTGGTAGCGGTCGTTGCCCATGCCCATTTCCTTCATGTAGGAAAGCTGGCGCAAGCCGTGGCGGGTTTCCATACGCTCCACGAGGTCATGGCGGCTTTCCTCCGGCAGCGCGTAAACCATGTCAACGCAGGCCTGATCCGCCGCAAGGATATCGAAGGACGCGACGATGCCGACGTCCGGCGTGACGACCGGAGCGGCGCCCGTGCCCGCGCAGTCGCAGTCCACGCTCATGTTCCGCATGACGTTGATGAAGGCGGTCTTATGGGCGAAGTAAGAAATCGTCGCCTGGGTGGATTCGGTCATGCGCTCCATGAATTCTTCCTTGCTGATGCTCCACTGGTCCTTGCCTTCATAGGTGTGGATCCATTTCTTGCCGATGCGCCCGTCCGCGCAGCCGATGCCGATATTCTTGTCCGAGCCGCCGAAGCCGCCCATGGTGTGCCCCTTGAAATGTGTCAAAGCGAGGAACGAGTCATAGTTCAAAAGGTTCTTGCCGACGGACATTTCCGTGAACCATTTGCCATGCGGCACGGGAAGGAGAGCGGTGCCCTCGGCGTCCAGGATGTCCACGGGCGCGAAGGTCCAGCCGTTCGTTTCCAAGGTTTTCCGGTGGTTTTCCGTCGTGTAGCGACCGTAATCGTAGTAGGTGTTCGTCTCGACGATAGTGGCGTCCGGCAGCCTCTGGGCGAGAAGCTCCTTGACCCACGGGCGGGGAATGATGTTCGGCCCCTCCGGCTCGCCGGTGTGGAGCTTGACGGCGATCTTCCCCGCGAGAACACCCTTCACGCGGTCAAAGACTTTCAGGAGCCCCGCCGCCGAAAGGTCTCGGGTGAAATAGACGAAAGCCTCCGGGCCGGTCCGCTTGTCGTAAGGAAGATACTTGTCGCCGCCCGTGCCCGGCTTTTTCGCCGCGGCTCGGCCGCCCCCGCTTTTTTCCGCCGCTCCGGCATAGCCCGGCAGCGCGGTCACAGCCGCCGCCGCGCCCGCCAGCTTGATGAAATTGCGTCTTGTCATTTCGCTCATAAAGAGGCCCCCTGTTCTTGTTGAGATATATTCCTGTTATTTGATTATAGCACATAATTCCGATATGGTGTAAGCGTCGACTTTTGCCGCATCACAGATTATCCCGAAATGGCAGGCGAGCGATACGCGCAGGATTGCTTCAGTTTTGCGTATTCCGCCGGGCCGACCGGTTCCAGCCATTCCGAGGGGAAGCTTTCTTTCATTATATAAAGCGGCAAGAACTATGTCTAATACTTAAAAGTTATATTTATCTATACGTTTTGGGTATAACTGACGTGCAATATATGTTGCAGAAAAACGCGTATGCTTTTAAAGCATAGATGCGCATAAAAAATAGGTATTAGACAAACCTGCATCAGTGATTCTATACTATGGGCGAAGCCGATGAGAGCGGCTCGCCCATTTTTTTCGGGCGGTACAAAAGGAGCGTGATGCGATTGAAATCAGCGGAGGCGAACGCGGGGCTTTCTTCGCTTCTGGAAAGTGCGGGATTCGATCCGTCGGACGTTCGCCGCTATATGGAGCTTTCGGCGCGCTCCGGCACGGAGGCGGCGCGGGCGCGGATCCTCCGGGGACAGCGGGGGCGGCTCATGGAGGAGCTGCACCGGCGGCAACAGGTGCTGGACAAGGTCGATTATTTGATATGGCAAGCCGAGAACGGCAAACAACAGAAAGGACGATGAAAGAAATGAAGGATTTGGCGAAGAAAATGAAATTTGCGGCGATGGCGGGTGTTCTCGCTGCGGGGCTGACGGCCTTCGGCGGCGTTGCCGACGCGGCGGAGAAGGCGGCGGAAGGCTATCCCGCCGTGGAGGAAGTCAAGGCGGAGCTTGGCAAAGA
>CAMVJN010000104.1 GCA_947167825.1 uncultured Selenomonadales bacterium
GTCAAAATGACTTCCGAAATGCACAGGATCGCCTGGCGCAAAATGCTGTCCGCCGCCTTGAAGGAATCCACCAGCGTCATCCGCTTGTTGTCCGTCAGCTTCATCAAGTTGTCGTTGTGAACGACGAGCAGCGCGTCCATATAATCCCGAAGCGACTCGACTCCCTCGTCGGCGGTCCGCACCTTGCGCTTTCCCTCGAAGGAAAACGGCACCGTCACCACGCCGATGGAAAGCATGCCGAGCCGCTGCACGAGCTTCGCGATGACCGGTGCCGCGCCCGTTCCTACGCCGCCGCCCATGCCCGCCGTGATGAACACGAGATCGGCGTCCCGAAGAGCCATCTCCAACCGAGCAAGATCGCTCTCCGCCGCCTTCGCGCCTACCTCAGCCACGCCCCCGGTTCCGCGCCCTCTCGTCATGCGCTCCCCGATCTGCAATACCTCTATTCCGGCTTCCTGCAAAATCGCAAGCTGCTTCGCGTCCGTATTCACCGCAATCAATTCAATGCCGGGAATCCTGTCCTCCGACAGGCGCAAAAGCACGCTGTTTCCGCCGCCGCCTACGCCGACGACCTTGATCCGCACAACGGCCTTCGTGATTCCCGCCGCCAAAGTCTCCATAGGGTCAAACGCCTCCCTCACGGTTATAATATTCGCGCTCCGTCCGCGATTTCCTGCAAAAATCCATCGTCTTTCATCGTCTTTTTTTCCACGCTTCCATCACGTATCTCCCCGCCTGCGACACAAGCATTCCAGCGCCCATCAGCACGCAGCCGGCAATCTCCCGGGGCGAAAGCGTCTCGCCCAGCACCAGCCAGCCCGCCAAAGCGCCGAAAAGCGATTCGAGGCTCATGATGACCGCCGCGGGCGCGGGATCGGCCTCCCGCTGGCCGATAATCTGGAGCGTGAATGCGACGCCGGTGGAAAGGACGCCCGCGTAAAACAGCGAGAACCACGCCGACGCGACGTCCTCCGCATGCGCCGTCTCAAAAAACGCCGCTGTCGCCGCATTCAGCAAAAACACGACGACGACCTGCGCCAGCGACATGGCGATGGTCTCGACCTGCAAAACATATTTATCGATAAATAAAATATGCGCAGTCCAGAAAAACGCGCAGCCAAGCACCAGCGCATCGCCATAGCCGAAGGAAAGTCCTTCCTTCATGCAGAGCAGATACAGCCCGGTCACCGCCAGCGCCGCACCCAGCCAATGCTCGGCCCGGATCCGCTGGCGCAAAAAAACGCCGGCCAGCGGCACAAAAATCAGATACAGGCAAGTCAGGAACGAAGCCTTGCCGACCGTCGTGTATTGGAGGCCGTACTGCTGGAGCGCGGACGCTGCGAACATGATGCAGCCTGCTCCCGCGCCGACGCCGAAGCTCCGCATCGACGTCTCCCATCGTTCCAGCCCGCCGGAAAGCAGCCAAAGTCCGCCCAGAGCAATCATCCCGAGAAAAAACCGCGCCGCACCGTAAGTGAACGGCCCGATCCGTTCCATGCCGACGGACTGCGCGACAAATGTCGTCCCCCAAATGAACGCCGCCATCAGCAGGCAGCCGTTTCCCCGCCAGCGCAAAAGCAAACCCTCCAAACAAGACAACCAAGACACAAAAAAGACTGACGGAAAACCGTCAGCCCTTCATTTACCTATGGTGGAGACGAGGGGGATCGAACCCCTGACCTCCTGCATGCCATGCAGGCGCTCTCCCAGCTGAGCTACGCCCCCGTTCAACGTACTTTGCTATTATACTAAAAACAAGTCCGCTTGGCAAGACTTAAGAAAAGAAAATTTATTTTCATTTTATTTCCAGATTATGTTCGTTTGTTTCACGTGAAACATTTCTTCGCATTTTTTCTTTGTCGTGATTTTTAATGTAAAGCTCCAAATCCCAATATTTGTAGGGCCTCTCTTGTATTCATTTATTTTTCATGTTATGTTCGTTTGTTTCACGTGAAACATTTTTTCGCTTTTCATTTCAAACCGTAATGTTTCTCATAATACTCGACGTACTCGCCGCTGGTGACGTGCTCCCACCAATCCCTGTGGGACAGATACCAATCAATCGTACGGCGGATGCCGTCCTCGAATTTCGTCTTCGGCGTCCATCCCAGCTCCGACGTCAGCTTCGCCGGATCGATCGCGTAGCGGAGATCATGACCTTTCCGATCTTCCACATGGCGGATCAGGCTTTCCGGCTTGCCAAGGACCTGCAAAATAATTTTCACCACGTCAATATTTCGCTTCTCATTGTGGCCGCCCACATTGTAAAGGCTGCCGATCTTTCCCTTACGGATAATCAAGTCAATCGCCGCGCAATGATCCTCCACATAGAGCCAGTCCCGCACGTTCTCCCCCGCGCCGTAAACCGGCAGCGGCTTATCCGCCAGCGCATTCAATATCATCAGCGGAATCAGCTTTTCCGGGAAATGGTACGGCCCGTAATTATTCGAGCAGCGCGAAATGCTGACCGGCAAGCCGTAGGTGCGGTGATAGGCCTGCACCAGGAGATCGGCGGACGCCTTCGACGCCGAGTAAGGACTGGACGCATGGAGCGGCGTCTGTTCCGTGAAGAACAGATCAGGACGATCCAGCGGCAAGTCGCCGTAGACCTCATCGGTGGACACCTGATGAAAACGGCGGACGCCGTGTTTTCGGCAAGCGTCCATCAAAACCTGCGTGCCGATGATATTCGTGTGCAGGAACAGCCCCGGCGTCTCAATGGAACGGTCCACATGGCTCTCCGCCGCGAAATTCACGACAATCTCCGGCTTCTCCTCCGCAAACAGCTTCCCCACCGCAGCCGCGTCAGTAATGTCCCCCTTGACAAAACGGAACTGCGGGGACTTCATCGCCTCTTCCAGCGTCTCCAGATTCCCCGCGTAAGTCAACGCGTCGAAACAGATAATCTTGTCCCCGGGACGATTCGCCAATTCATAATAAACAAAATTCGAGCCGATAAACCCGGCGCCGCCGGTAACAACAATATTCAACCCCATGGCCCCCTCGCGACAATTTCACAATCAGTACATTTATTCTACAACGCCCCCGCGCCATTGGCAAGGGGATGAAGCCGCACGCCCATATAGATCCAAACAGCAGACAGGTTCATGCCCGGCCGGCATTTTTCTGTTCTCCCCCATAAGCAAACGAAACGATTTCGCCATATAAAAAAAGAGCGCCGTTTATTCCACGACGCTCCACACCTTGACGGCTCCCACCGTCTGCTGCCTCTGCTCTTCCGTCCGCTGTTCCCGCGTTTCTTTTGCACCCTTCGAGCGAATCTCGCTGATCAGGCTGTGCTGCAGCGGAAGCTGTCGGCCGCCTTTCGCGGCTTGCCTTGTTTGCTCCACGGTTTTCCCTCCTTCCAAAAATTTCCGCCATTTTACCACATCTCAAAATTCTTTGCAAGAACATTTCGGGATTTTTCTTGTTTCCAATACGGCATTATTTTCTATATTTTCTCTTCCCTTTCTCCAAAAAATCCTTTATACTATTTGTATGGGAGATAATTCATTTTTATTTAAGGGAGGTTTTCTTAATGAAAAAATTCGTTTGCAGCGTCTGCGGGTATGTCTTCGAGGGAGACGCTCCTCCGGAGCAGTGCCCGATCTGCAAAGCTCCGGCTTCAAAATTCGTCGAACAGTCGGGCGACCTCGTCTTCGCCGACCAGCACGTCGTCGGCGTCGCGAAGGGCGCCGATGAGAAAGTCCTCGAAGGGCTGCGCATGAACTTCACCGGCGAATGCTCCGAGGTCGGCATGTATCTGGCCATGAGCCGCGTCGCGGATCGCGAGGGCTATCCCGAGATTGCCGAGGCGTTCAAGCGCTATGCGTTCGAGGAAGCCGAGCACGCCGCGAAATTTGCCGAGCTTCTCGGCGAAGTGCTGACGGACAGCACGAAAAAGAACCTCGAAATGCGCGTCGACGCCGAGCACGGCGCCTGCGCGGGCAAGAAGGAACTGGCGACGCTGGCGAAGCAGCTCAACCTCGACGCCATCCACGACACGGTGCATGAGATGGCGAAGGACGAAGCGCGCCACGGCTGCGGCTTCAAGGGACTCCTGGACCGCTATTTCAAATAAGGAAGCATCTTTTCGGGAAACCGTCGCGGATTCGCGGCGGTTTCTTTATGTTGCGTCTTTCCAAAAAACTATTTCTATTCTATAATGAAGGAAAGATTTCATTAGGGAAACACTGAATAAGTCAATTTATGACCTTGTTGAGGGATTTTTTCGACTGTCTAGGAAAGGCCCTCGAAGTCGTAGCATCGCTACGTCGAGAGGGCATTGACAACGACAGTCGGAAAAAGAACCAACAAGGGCGAAAGGGACTTAATCAGTGGTTCCTTAGGGAATCACTGATTAAGTCAATTCGTGCATCTGTCGAGGGATTTTTCGACTGTCTAGGAAAAGCCCTCGAAGGCGTAGCATTGCTACGTCGAGAGGGATTTGACGACGGCAGTCGGAAAAAGACCCGACAGAGGTGCGGAGAGACTTATTCAGTGATTCCTTAGATTGCGGAGACGATTATGCACCAGTTTCTTTTTTATATCGGAGATTTCCCGATCCGCGCCTACGGGCTGATCCTGAGCCTGTCCATCGTGCTGGCAACCGGCGTCGCCTATTTTCTCGCGAAGCAGGACGGGCGCTGGCACCATCATATTGTCGACATGGGGATTTACTGCGGGTTGGCGGGGATTCTCGGCTCCCGGCTCTGGGACGTTTTCTTCTTCGACTGGGATTACTACCGCGATCATTTAACGGAAATCCTGAATGTCTGGCAGGGCGGCATGGCCATTCAGGGAGGCATCGTGCTCGGCGCCATTGTCGGCGTCATCTACACGAAACGGCATGGCATCGACTCCTGGGCAATGGCGGACATCGTCTGTCCCGCCGTGATTCTCGGGCAGGCGCTGGGCCGCTGCGCGAACCTTTTGAACGGCGACGCTTTCGGCGCGCCCACGGGCGGCGACTTCGGCATTCTCTACCCCGCCACGACCCTCGCCTACCGGACCTACGGGGGACGACCGCTCTGGCCCGCCGAGATTTGGGAAGGGCAGCTCGACATGGCGATCTTCGCGCTTCTTTTGATGTACCGCACCACCGGCCACGCGAAAGGACAGGCGTTTTCCCTTTACGTCATCCTGTATTCTGTCGCGCGTTTTTTCCTCGAATACTTCCGGGGCGACTACACCGATCCCGTGCTCGGGCTTTTCACCTCGGCGCAGACCACCAGCGCCGTCGCCGTCATCCTCGGCGCCGCCGCATGGATATGGTTCGGCATGCGAGAAAAAAATGCGAAAAAAAACGCCGACCTTCCCCAACAGGATTGACACGTCTCCATTCCTGCGCTTATAATGGTTATGAAGAAGAAAAGCAGCGGCAAGGAGTTTTCTTATGGATAAAATCATCGCCCGCCATTTGACGGCGGATTTATACGGCTGCAAGGCAAGCCGCCTCGCCGACGAGGAAAGCCTCTCCGTGAAGGTCGCCTCGCTTTTCGAGGAACACGGCTATCAGGTGCTTTCCATGACGACGCAGGACATCAACGAGGATCATTCGGCCCTTCTCATACTCCTGTCTGAAGGGCATTTCGCAATCCACCTGTACAAAAGCATCGCTTATGTGGCCGCCGACCTGTTTCTCTGCGAATTTTCCGCGGCGCCGGAAGACCTGCTGCAAAAAATCAAGGGCATCTTCAAGCCGGAAAAATTCCGCACGACCTATCTGAAACGCGGGGATTTTAGCGT
>CAMVJN010000105.1 GCA_947167825.1 uncultured Selenomonadales bacterium
AAGCCTATACGCAGGAAATGGAAGCGAAGGTCGTCGAGGCGCAGGCCGAGGTGCCCCACGCCATGGCCGACGCGCTCCGAAGCGGGAACATGGGCGTGATGGACTACTTCAACCTGAAAAATGTGCAGGCCGACACGAATATGCGCGACGCCATCGGCCAGTCGGGCGCGGGCGCGAAGCCGACGGCCCCGGTGGTGAAATAAGATGAAGGGCGGATTCCCGTTGCCGCTTCTCGCTTTTTTGGCGCTGATCTTCCTTTTCCAGATTCTTTCGTCGTTGGATTTGGACCCGGATTTGCAGGAAGACTTGCCGTTCTTCCTGATGGTGGGGGCGTTCATCCTGTTCCGCGCGCTTTCGTCGCAAACGGAGAAAAAACGGCGCGGCCCCGTTCCGGCGCCTGTGCCGACGCAGGAAACGAAAGCGGAGCCCATAAAGAGGGAACTCGGCTTCAAGATCCCGACGCTGCGGAACGCGCCGAAGGACGTGCAGGCGCAGGCGGAAGACCAGATCACCGATGACGAGCTGGACGCTTTGCGCCGGGATAGCTATGAGCGCCACCTGGCGGAAATACAGGCGCGGGAAGAAAAACTGGAGCAGGAACGCCTGCGGCGTGAGCACCAAGATCGGGAAACGCAAACGGCGAGGCGCGAAACGTCGCGTTTCTCCCCCGGCACCCTGCAAAACGCGGTAATCTGGTCGGAAATCATGGCGCCGCCGAAAGCGCTGAGAAGAAGGTAAGGAGGATTGAACAATATGCCAGTCAAGACTGTCGGATTCATCGGCCTCGGTGTGATGGGGGCGAGCATGGCTTCGCACCTTTTGGACGGCGGCTATTCGCTGACCGTTTATAACCGCACAAAGGAAAAAGCGGAGCCGCTTCTCGCCAAAGGCGCGGTCTGGGCGGAGACGCCCGCCGAGGTGGCGGCGAAAGCCGACATCGTGATCACGATTGTCGGCTATCCGAAGGACGTCGAGGACGTCTATCTTGGGACGGACGGCATCCTCGCTGCAAAAAAGGGCGGCTATGTCGTCGACATGACGACCAGCAGCCCGATTCTCGCGAAACGTATTTATAAGGAAGCGAAAGCGAAAGGCATAGCCGCGCTGGACGCCCCTGTCTCCGGCGGCGACATCGGCGCGAAGAACGGCCTGCTTGTGATCATGGTCGGCGGCGATCGCGAGGCGTTCAATGAGCTGAAGCCGGTGTTTGAGCTGATGGGGCGCACGATCCGCTATTTCGGCGCGGCGGGCGCGGGCCAGTACACGAAAATGGTCAATCAGATTGCCATCGCGTCGGGGATGGTCGGCGTCGCCGAGGCGGTGGCCTTCGCGAAGAAAGCGGGGCTCGACCTCACCGAAGTCATCGAGACGATCTCCGGCGGCGCGGCGGCCTCATGGTCGCTTTCGAACCTCGCGCCCCGCATGGCACGCGGCGACACCGCGCCGGGCTTTTTCATCAAGCACATCATCAAGGACATGAAAATCGCGTTGGAATGCGCCGAGGAAATGCACCTGGAACTGCCGGGCCTCACCCTCGCGAAACGCCTCTACGACCAACTGTCTGCGAGAGGCATGGAGGACTGCGGTACGCAGACGCTGATCCAATGGTATATGAAGCAATAAAAAAGGGGTTGTCGAAAAAAATTGGAGTCAAAATTTTTGACTCCAATTTTTTTCATGGCAACAACATCCATGGCGAAATTCCATGCAACACAAGCGTTTCACGGTTTGACAGAATATTTCGTAATTGCAAAAAGGACTGCTGCAAGAAGAAATCTTTTTGCGACAGTCCCCTTCTTATTTCCTTTCGAACGCGAAAATTTTCACACACAGGAATGTGACCGGCACGCCCAGGGCGGCGGCGATCAGGTAGCTGGCCACGGGCGGGAAGCCGAGCCAGTTGTAGAAAATGATCACGATGATATTTTGGATGATGTAGTTCGGGATATACGATATGGCGAAGCGGACGAAGCGCGCCCACGACAGCGGCTCCGGGAATACGAAGGTGCTGTTCAGCCAGTAGGCGATGATATTCGACGTGATATAGCCGAGGTTGAAGGCGATATTCGCGTCTGGCACGGCGAAACCGTAGAGCCACGAAAGGACGGTGCCGTTCAGCGTATTGACGCCGCCGATGACGAGGAACAGCAGAAATTCCCGCGTGAAAAAATGGCGGCGAAGCTCTCTCAGGGTAAGCATCCAAAAACTCCTTTCCTGCATACATTATCGCTAACCCGCCTTCGTTTGTCAATTTTGGCTGAAAACCTCCGTCAACAAAAAAAAAAAAAACAAGTTGACTGGTTTGGGCAGAATGAATGATTCAATTTTGATATTCATCAAAAATGCGCGTAGTGCGTGGAAAAAACGGAATTATGCCGAAAGACTTAAATCCTATTTTTCAAAAAATTGAATTTGTGCAAAGCAAGGAGAATTGAAAAAATTTGCCCGAGTGATATAATAGAGAATGTAATATAAACTCGCCGCAGGATGCGGAGAGGAAACGGAAAGGATGTATGGGTATGAAGCTGAAACAGAAGTC
This sequence comes from uncultured Selenomonadales bacterium, assembly GCA_947167825.1. GTDB lineage: Bacteria > Bacillota > Negativicutes > Selenomonadales > Selenomonadaceae > RUG12372. Next base: position 2,540 of record CAMVJN010000105.1, read on the forward strand.
GATGGTCGGGTTCAATCTGTTCCTCGTTGTGGCCTGCGTGCTGCTGGGAGTTGTGGCGTACATGAACGCCACCGAAGGGTTTGACGTCGCGCTGGAGATGAAGGCGGACGGCGACCTCAACCAGATGGAAAAGCTGATCGATCTGCGCGCGCCGGGACCGTGGGCCGTCAAGGGCGACGCGCTCTATAAGGGCGATACGAAGGTGGACGGCAATTTCCAGTTGGCGGACGACCTCAAAGCCTTGTCGGGCGATCATGTGACGCTGTTCAGGGGCGATACCCGCGTCTCGACCTCGTTCCAAGGCGAGGGCGGCAAGCGGCCGGTGGGCACGAAGGCTTCGGCGGCGGTCATCGAGCAGGTGCTGACGAAGGGCGGCAAATTCACGGGCGAGGCCGAGGTGCTGGGCAATCAATATCTCTGCGGCTATCATCCGTTGAAGGGCGCGGACGGCAAAGTGATCGGCATGCTTTTCGCGGGCATCCCGACAGCTTCGGTCGATCAGATACAGAACGCGTTTATCAGGAATATAGTCATCGCTACGATTCTGTTGCTGGTGGTGGCGGGGGCGCTCTCTTGGAAGCTCGTCGACCAGATCATCCGTCCGCTGGAGAAGGTGACCCGTGTGCTTGTCCAAGCTGCGGACGGGGATTTCCAATTCAAGGAGCTTTCTGTCAATTCCTCCGATGAGATCGGTGAGCTCCGGGCCGTGACGAATCGCCTGAAGGCCGGACTGAAGAAAGTGGTGGGGCAGGTCGCAAGCTCGGCGGAGCAGCTCGCGGCGGCCAGCGAGGAACTGACCGCCAGCGCGTCGGAGACCTCGAAGAGCGTGCAGACGATCGCCGAGAGCATCGTCCATATTGCCGAGGGCGCCGGGGAGCAGTCCTCCGAAATCGACGCGCTGATGGTGGAAACGGACGGGATGAGCAATGAGATGCAAAGCCTCTATGAGGCTTCGCAGGGGATGAAGAGCGCCGCCGAGGACAGCCAGAAGGGCGCCACCGACGGCCGCGCGCTGGTCGAGGAGGCCGTGCGTTCGATGAAGTCGATGAGCGACCAGATGGCGGAAGCCTCCGCCGTGGTTGGAACGCTCGGCGACCGGTCGAAGGAGATTGGGCAGATTGTCGAGACGATTTCCAATATCGCCGACCAGACGAACCTTCTCGCGCTGAACGCGGCCATCGAGGCGGCGCGCGCGGGCGAGGCGGGCCGCGGTTTCTCCGTCGTCGCCGAGGAAGTCAGGAAGCTGGCCGAGCAGTCCGGCGACGCCGCGAAGAGCATCGCGACGCTGATTGGCGAGATACAGGGCGATACGGGCGCGGCGGTCACGGCGATGCAGAAGCAGACCGAGTCCGTGGAGCAGAGCTCCGCCGTCGTGAACCGCGCGGGCGAGGCTTTCGCCCATATCGAGGCGCTCGTCAACGATCTGTATGGGCATATCGAAAAGGCTCTCGTGAGCATTGACCAAGCAAAGGAAAGCAGCCATCAGGTGAAGGGCTCCATCCAAAGGATACAGAAGGTCGCGGGCACTACTGTCAACGAGACGCAGATGGTTTCGGCCTCGACCGAGGAGCAGTCCTCGATGATGCACGAGATCAGCAACGCCAGCCATTCTGTCGCCGACATGGCGCAATCTCTCCAGAGCGAGGTCGCCCATTTCAAGTTCTGATATCGGAGATCGCAAACAAAAAGAGGCTGTCGCAGAAAGGTTTCTTTCATGCGGCAGCCCCTTTTTATTTGCCTGTTGCGGAAGTTTGTGGTACAATCAATCCCGAAAAGGTGTTTGTCGCACGGCGGACGGTCTAGACTCAGCCCCTGAGAGGGGGCGTTGCCGATGAGCATATATGATTTTTTCGCGTTCTTGGTTCTCTTGATCGCGTTAATCATTTCACTCAAAGGATGAGAAAAGCCGCCCGAAGCTCCCAAGCGTAGGCGGCTATTCCCATTAGCTAGCTTTTTTCGGGGCTGACCGTTTGTCGGCAAGCACCTTTTCTCTATTCATAGTATAGCGTGTTTTTCTGTTATCGTCAAATGATTTTGTGCAGGTATTTTCTTGCAATTTCGGGGGGGTTCCCCTATAATTGGATTATACTATCATTGCGCTGGGGGTGCTGAGTTGGAAGAGAAACTGAAATTGTACGGATTCAACAACCTCACGAAGTCTTTGAGCTTCAACATCTACGATATTTGCTACGCGAAGACGGAGCGCGAGCAGCAGGACTATATACGGTATATTGATTCGCAGTACAATTCCGAGCGTCTGACGAATATCCTTTCCCGCGTCACGGAAATGATCGGCGCGAAAATCCTCAATATCGCGAAGCAGGACTACGACCCCCAGGGCGCCAGCGTGACGCTCCTGGTCGCCGAGGAAGGGGCGCTGGAGCGCGGGGAGAAGCTGCCGCGCCCGATGGCGGACGCCGTGGTGGCGCACCTCGACAAGAGCCACGTGACGGTGCACACCTACCCGGAGTACCACCCGGACACCAGCATCGCCACCTTCCGCGTCGATATCGATGTGGCGACCTGCGGCACGATTTCGCCGCTCCAGACGCTCGACTATCTGATCAGCAATTTCGACTCGGACATCATCACGATGGACTACCGGGTCCGCGGCTTCACGCGCGACATTACCGGCAAGAAGATCTTCATGGAAAGCCCGATGAAGTCGATTCAAGACTATATCAATCCGGAGACGCTGGACGTCTACGACGCGGTGGACGTCAACGTCTATCAGGCGAACCTGTTCCACACAAGGATGCTGATCAAGGAACTGGATCTGAAAAACTATCTATTTAATACGGACATATACGAAATCCCGCCGAAGACAAGGCTCGCCATCAGCGACAGCCTGCGGAGGGAAATGATCGAGATCTTCAGCGGACAGAACGTGTATTGAGGGGCGTGAGACGTGGAAAACAATAACTTGTCGCAGGAGAGCGCGCCGGTCTTGGAAGCCTTGGAGCGGATGAAGACGGCGCGCCTCGTGCCTTTTGACGTGCCGGGACACAAGCGGGGGCGGGGCAATCCCGAATTGACCGCGTTCCTCGGCGAGAAATGCCTTTCCGTCGACGTCAATTCGATGAAAATGCTGGACAATCTCTGCCATCCGGTTTCGGTAATCCGCGACGCGGAGCGGTTGGCGGCGGAGGCTTTCGGCGCGGCCCACGCGTTCTTCATGATCGGCGGCACCACCTCGGC